>NZ_JBHWEB010000014.1:72137-83411 GCF_042734395.1 Amycolatopsis sp. NPDC059657
GCCCGGCCCCCTCGACGCCCACGTCTCCCCCCCGGGGCCCCGCCGCAGAACGGGGGTGGTGGCGGTTGCGGCTGCCGCCCCGCCGGCCCCCCCCCCCCCCAACACTCACGAGTCCCTAGAAGGCGGCTGTGACCTTGGTGAAGTCCCAGTCGTTCTGCGCGATGCCACTGCAGTTGGACACCACACCGCCACCGGGGCAGCCGCGGTCACGGTTGACCGACCAGAAGGCCAGTCGCCCGAGCCCGTTGTTCTTGGCCCAGTTCTTGATGTTCGTCCACTGCTGCAGGCTCGTCAGCTCCTGCTGGTCCGACAGCCCGTTCATGCCCGAGATGCCGACGTGGTTGAACGCCGTGGCGTCCGACCAGCCGAAGGTCGACTTCAGCTTGTCCTTCAGCCCGGTCGCCGCCGAGACGGTCGAGGCGTACATGTCCGCGCCGCCACCGAAGTCGAACGGCATGATCGTGAAGACGTCGATGCCCGCGTTGAGCGCCTTCGCCTGGTCGATCAGCCGCCCGCCCCAGTAGTTCGGGCCGGTGGTGGCGGTACCGAAGGTGAGGATCGTCTGGATGCCGGGGTTGTTCTGCTTGACGATCTTCAACGCGCCGAGGATCCGGTCCTGGATCGTGGCGTTCTCGAACTCGTCGGAGTTCTCGATGTCGATGTCGATCGCTTTCAGCCCGTAGGCGTTGATCACCTGCTGGTAGGCACCGGCCAGCGCGTTCGCGTCGGCGCAGTTCGGGCCGAGCTTGTTGCCGCTCCAGCCACCGAACGACGGCACGATCTGGCCGCCGGCCGCCTTGATGGCCGCGACGGTGTTCGCGTCGACGCTGCCGGTCAGTGGACGGGAACCGTCCCATGCCGGGTTACAGCCGCCGGAGGAGAGCACGAACGCCATGGTGAACCACTTGACGCCGGTCGCGTTCATCACCGCGGTCGCGTTGGGCGGGTCACCCCAGCCCATGTACAGGTAGGGCGCGCCGCGCCCGCCCGGCTGCGGGTTGGAACTCGACGACGACGACGACGAAGACGACGTCGGCGTGGTGGGGGTGGTGGTCGGTGTGGTGCCACCGTCACACGATCCGCCGTTGATCTTGCAACCGGCAGGTGCCGAGTACGAGCCCGAGTACTTGACGTTGAAGCCGAAGCTGGCGGTGCCGCCGGCCGCGACCGAGCCGTTCCAGGTGCTCTTCACCGTGATGTGCTGGCCGGAGGCCGTGTAGCTGCCATCCCACAGCGAGGCGATGCTCTGCCCCGACGCGAGGTCGAACTCCAGCGTCCACGACGAGATGCCCGTCGACGAGCCGTTGCTGATCGTGTACTTGCCCTCGTACCCGGTGCCCCAGTCGGAGCCCTTGGTGAACGAGGCGGTGATGCCGTTGGCCGCGCCTGCCGACGGCGCGATCACCATGCCGGCGACCAGTGCGCCGACCGCGGCGGCCAAGCCCAGAGCGGGCAGCCATTTCCTCTTCGTCATGCTTACAGTCCGTTCTTCATGGCGGTGATCAGCTCGCCGTTGGACGTGTCACCCGTGAGCTCCCAGAAGAAGGCGCCGCCGAGTCCCTGCTGCTTGGCCCAGCTCATCTTCCCGCCGATGGTCGCCGGGGTGTCGTAGCTCCACCAGTTGCTGCCGCACTTGGCGTACGCGGTCCCCGCGATGGTGCCGTTGGACGGGCAGGTGTTCTTCAGGACCTTGTAATCCTCGATACCGGCTTCGTAAGTGCCAGGAGCGGCTCCGGTCGCGGTACCACCCGGGGTCGACTGGGTGACGCCGGTCCAGCCTCGGCCGTAGAAACCGATACCCAGCAGCAGCTTGCTCGACGGCACGCCCTTGCTCTTGAGCTTCGCGATGGCGTCGGCGGAGGTGAAACCGGCCTGCGGGATGCCGGTGTAGGAGGTCAGCGGCGAGTGCGGGGCCGTCGGGCCCTGTGCCGCCCACGCGCCGAAGAAGTCGTAGGTCATCACGTTGAACCAGTCGACGTACTGCGCGGCGCCGCCGTAGTCGGCCGCGTCGATCTTGCCGCCGCTGGTGGCGTCGGCGGTGATCGCGGAGGTGACCAGGTACGAGGGGCCGAACTTCGCGCGCAGCGCGGCCATCAGGTTCTTGTAGGCGGCGGCACCGCTGGTGTCACAGGAAAGCCCGCAGGCGTTCGGGTACTCCCAGTCGATGTCGATGCCGTCGAACACGTCGGCCCAGCGCGGGTCCTTGAGCAGGTTGTAGCAGGACTGCGCGAACGCCGCCGGGTTCTGCGAGGCCTGGCCGAAGCCGCCGGACCAGGTCCAGCCGCCGAACGACCAGATCACCTTGAGGCCGGGGTGCATCTTCTTGAGCCGCCGGAGCTGCCCGAAGTTGCCGCGCAGCGCGCCCGCGTCCCAGGTGTCGGCCACACCGTCCACACTGGAGGCGGCGTCGTAGGCCTTGTCATAGTCGGCGAAGGTGTCGTCGGTCGCCGAGCACTGGCCGTTCTTCACGTTGCCGAACGCGTAGTTGATGTGGGTCAGCTTGTTCGCCGAGCCACTCGTTTCGATGTTCTTGACGTGGTAGTTGCGGCCGTAGATGCCCCACTGCACGAAGTAGCCGACGTTCTTGTAGCCACCGGGGTCCGGCGGATTCGAGGTCGTCGGCGTGGTGGGTGTGGTCGGCGTCGTCGACGTCGACGTCGAAGGCGAGGTCGGCGTGGTCGGGGTGGTGGTCGGTGTCGAGCCACCGTCACACGAACCGCCGTTGATCTTGCAGCCCGAAGGCGCCGTGAAGGTGCCCGAATACGTCCCGTTGAAGCCGAAGCTGGCGGTGCCGCCCGCCGCGACCGAGCCGTTCCAGGTGCTCTTGACGGTCACGTGCTGGCCGCTGACGGTGTAGCTGCCGTCCCAGAGCGAACCGATCTTCTGGCCTGCCGCGAGGTCGAATTCGACCGTCCACGAGGAGATCGAGGCCGAGGAGCCGTTCGTGATCGTGTACTTGCCCTCGTACCCGGTGCCCCAGTCAGAGCCTTTGGAGAATGCCGCGGAAACACCTCCCGCGGCGTTCGCCGGGGCGACCACTACCCCCGCGACGAGTGCGCCTGCCGCTGCCACCAAACCGAAAAGGTGCCATCGTTTTCTGGACATCTCTCTCCTTCTAACCCTGGTACTGGGCGATGATCTTGGCGAAGTCGTACGGCTGCTGGGACACGCTGCTGCACTTGCCGTCGGCCCAGCCGACGTTGCCGGTGCAGACGCGGTCACGGTTGAGTGCCCAGAACGAGAACCGGCCCAGCTTGTGCGCTTGCACGTAACCGAGGAGGGTCCGGAAGGTGTCCTGGGTGAACAGTTCGCTGGGCTGGTCGGTGTGCCCGTTCATGAGGATCAGCCCGGTGCGGGCGTAGACCCCGTTGTCGTCGAGGTCAGGGCGCAGCGTTGTGAGCTGCCCGTGTACCAGTTCCATGACGCGCTGGACGTCAGCGGCCATGCCGGCGGCCGGTCCGCCGTAGTCGAAGGCCATGATCTTGTAGAGGTCGATCACGGCGCCGTTGTCCTTGGCACGCCCGATCTCCGCCTTGCCGAGGTCGGACAGCCCGACCGTGGTGACCGGCAAGGTCAGTGAGACGTGCAGGTTCGGGTTGCGCTGCTTGAGCGTCTTGATGGCCTGGAAGCGCCTGTTCTCGGCGGCCACGTCGCCCAGGTCGTCACCCTCGATGTCGAAGTCGACGTGCGTGAGCGCGTACTTGTCGATGACCTTCTGGTACGCGGCGGCGAGCGAGGTCGCGTCCCCGCAGGCCGCGCCGAGCTCGAGACCGTTGTAGCCGCCGAAGGAGACGGAGACGTCGCCGCCCGACTGGCGGATTTTCGTCACCTTGGCCGCGACCGTGGTGTCGGTGGCGACGGGCTGGGCGGCGTTGCCGTCCCAGACCGGGGTGCAGCCGCCGCCGTTCGGCGCGAGGACGAACGCGAGGATGTAGCTTTTCTGGCCACTCGCCGCGATGGCCGCGCCGATGTCCTGCGGGTCATTGTCGAGCGGCATGTAGTACGGAGCGCCGGCCATCGCGCCCTGCGGCACCGGCGGGGAACTCGTCGACGTGCTCGTCGGCGTAGTGCTGGTGCTGGTGCTGGTCGGGCTGCTGCTGGTCGTCGGGACCGTCCCGCCCGCACACGGCTGGCCGTTCAGCAGGCAGTTCGACGGAACCCCGGTGCCGGCGCCGTTGAAACCGAAGGTCGTTGACGCTCCGGAGCCGACCGAGCCGTTGTACTCACGGTTGGTGAACGTGTAGTGGCCGCCGCTCGTGGTCAGCAGTGCGTCCCAGTAGGTGCCCACCGAACTGCCGGACGGCAGGTCGAATTCGAGCTTCCAGCCGGACAAAGCGCTGGTCCCGGCCGTGATCGTGTACTGGCCGGTGTAGCCGGTGTCCCATTTGGACGACTGGGTGAACGTCGCGGACGCGGCGGTGGCCGCCCCGGCCAGCGGGGTGACGGCCAGCGCGGCGGCGGGCAACAAGAGGGCACCGGCGGCCACAGCGACCACTCGGCGTGACGGCAGGCGAAGATGAATCTTTGACGACATCGGCGGCGGCTCCCGTTCAGGAGGTGTTCCGATGACGCTAACTTGGTCTGGACCAATTGCGCGCGGCGGTTTACCGCCAGTGTCGGTATTCCGCCACCGTCATGCGATCAGGTGACTTATGGGCATTACGGGCGGCCCTCACCGCCCGTAATGCCCAGTCGTCGTCACGCCCGGTAAGGAAGCCTCTCTCGCGCCTGCTTCAGCGCGTCACCCCACCAGTTCAACTGGTCCAGCAAGGTCTTGGCCGCCGTGTTCGCCTCGGCGGGGTCGGTCAGCGTCCCGTCATCGGTGAACCGCCCCCAAGGCCCCGCGAAGCCGACGGTGTCCCGGACCGTAACCGCGTGCAATTCGGCGAAAACCTGCCGCAAATGCTCCACCGCGCGGGTTCCGCCCGCCATTCCGCCATAACTCACGAAACCGATCGGCTTGGCCTGCCACTCGGTGAAATGCCAGTCGATGGCGCATTTCAGCGAGGCGGGATAACTGTGGTTGTACTCCGGGGTGACCACCACGAACGCGTCCGCGTCCGCCAGCCGCGGCGTCAGCCCGCCCAGCGAATCACGCACCGCGGGCGCCGGGTCGTCGGTGAGCATGGCCGGGAGGTCGTAGTCGGCGAGATCCACGAGATCCACGTCGAAGCCTTCGTGTTCCGCCGCCTGCGCGGCGAACCACTTCGCGACGGACGGGCCGATTCTCCCCTTGCGGACGCTGCCGATGATGACGGCCACCCGTAGCCGGTTTCCTGTTGTCATGACGCCGAACGTAAAACC
Organism: Amycolatopsis sp. NPDC059657; assembly: GCF_042734395.1. Taxonomy (NCBI): domain Bacteria; kingdom Bacillati; phylum Actinomycetota; class Actinomycetes; order Pseudonocardiales; family Pseudonocardiaceae; genus Amycolatopsis; species Amycolatopsis sp. NPDC059657. The sequence continues at coordinate 77,442 of NZ_JBHWEB010000014.1, forward strand.
TCGACATTACTTGAGGTCAAATCCCGGGTATCGGGACATTGACGCGTCCGCCCGCTGCTGCTTCGCTGAATCGGGTCGAAAGGGTGGGATCTGATGCCTCGCGAAGAAGCCGACATCGATGTGAGCAGGCGCCGTTTCTTCACTTCGGCGGCCGCCGCGTCCGCGGGATTGGCGTTGACGCCGACCTTCGCGGAAGCGGCAGGGAAAGCACCGGCGCCCCCACCACCCGGCAATCTGGTCGACGTCACGATCACCGTCAACGGCGTACCGCGGACCTTGCGCGTCGACCCGCGCGTGACGCTGCTCGACGCGGTGCGCGAACGGCTGAATCTGACCGGCACCAAGAAAGGCTGCGATCGCGGGCAATGCGGCGCGTGCACGGTGCACGTCGACGGCACACGCGTGCTGTCCTGCCTGACCCTCGCGGCGGCGGTCAACGGCAAGCAGGTCACCACCGTCGAGGGGCTGGAACGCGGCGGCGAACTGCATCCCGTCCAGGAGGCGTTCATCGAATGCGACGGTTTCCAATGCGGTTTCTGCACGTCGGGGCAGATCATGTCGGCCGTCGCGCTGCTACGGGAAGGCCGCGCCCGCACCGATGACGAGGTCCGCGAGGCCATGTCCGGCAACATCTGCCGCTGCGGCGCGTACGCGAACATCGTCGACGCCGTGCAGCACGCGCGCTCCTGTGGAAAGGCGATCTGATGCACGCCTATGACTTCGCGACCGCGCGCGACATCCGGCAGGCGACGTCGTCCTCTGGCGCCTTTCTCGCGGGCGGGACGACGCTGGTCGACCTGATGAAGCTCGGCGTGCTGCGCCCCGACCACGTCATCGACATCAACTCCTTGCCACTGCGCGGAATCCGGACCGGCCGCGACGGCGTGCGCATCGGCGCGCTGGAGCGGATGAGCGACCTGGCCGCCGATCGGACCATCGCGGGCCACTATCCGCTCTTCGCGCAGGCACTGGCGGTAAGCGCTTCCCCGCAGATCCGGAACATGGCGAGTATCGGCGGGAACCTGTTGCAGCGCACGCGATGCGGCTACTTTCGCGATGTCACGACGCCCTGCAACAAGCGGCAGCCAGGCAGTGGCTGCCCGGCACGGACCGGGGACAACCGCGAGCATGCCATCCTCGGCGCGAGCACGTCCTGCGTCGCCACGCACGCGAGCGACGCCGCGGTCGCGTTGATGGCGCTCGACGCGTCCGTCCGGCTGATCGGGCGTGACGGCGAACGGACCGTCCGGCTGGCCGAGTTCTACCGGCTGCCCGGCACCACCCCGGACGTCGAAAACCAGCTGCGGCCAGGGGAACTCATCGCCGAGCTCATCTTGCCCAAGCTGGAATGGGCGCGGACTTCGACCTACGTCAAGGTGCGGGACAGGCAGTCGTACGAGTTCGCGTCGTGCTCGGCGGCCGTGGCACTCGACGTGCGTGGCCACCGGATCCGCGACGCCCGTGTCGCCGCGGGCGGAGTCGGCACGATGCCTTGGCGGCTGCCCACTGCCGAAGCGCTCTTGAAAGGCAAGGCACCGACGTTGGAAGTCTTCGAAGCGGCCGCGCAGTCTGCTGTGGACGGTGCTGAACCATTGGAGCACAACGGTTTCAAGCTCCCCTTGCTGAAGAACACGATCGTACGGGCATTGGCGGGTCTGCGATGAGCTCACCACTGGGCAAGGAGATCGACCGCTTCGAGGCCAGGCTCAAGGTCACCGGCCGCGCGCTGTACGCGGCCGACAATAACGTCACCGGGCTCGCCTACGGCTACCTCGTGACCAGCACGATCGGCCGGGGCACGGTCACCGCGATGGACACCGCCGCGGCCGCGAGCGCGCCGGGCGTGCTCGCCGTCTACACGCCGTTCAACCCGCTGAAGCTCTTCGCGTACGGCGGCGACCAGAACGACGAATCCACTCCCCCGCTGCAGGACGCGGGCGTGCGCTACCACGGCCAGGTCATCGGCCTGGTCGTCGCGGAGACCTTCGAGCAAGCGCGCGACGCGGCCGCACTGGTGACGGTGAGCTACGACGCCAAGCCGCCCGCGGCGTCGTTCCCGGCGGCGCTGCCGACCGCGACCCCGATCAAGAACAACCCGACCGCGGGTGTGCTCGCGCCGGGCGTGCACTCGATCGCCGACGCGATCGCGGCCAGCCCGGTCACGGTCACCGCGACGTACACGACCGCGGCGCAGAACCACAATCCGATGGAGCCGCACGCCACCGTCGCGGTGTGGACCGGCGACCACCTCACGCTGTACACGGCCACGCAGGGCACGCCGCTGGTGGTCAGCCGCATGTCGAAGACGCTCGGCATGGACGCGGCGAAGATCCACGTGCTCAACCCGTTCCAGGGCGGCGCGTTCGGCTGCAAATGGGGCAACTGGGCGCACACCCCGCTGACCGCGGCGGCCGCACGGGCACTGGGCAGGCCCGTCAAGACCGTGCTGACGCGCGAGCAGCTGTTCACCGTCGTCGGGCACCGGGCGTTTTCCAGCCAGGTCGTCACGCTCGGCGCGGCGGCGGACGGCACGTTGAACGCACTCAAGCACGACGGGGTTTCGAGCCGGTCCGCGTCCGCCAACTTCCAGGAGAACGCGGGGAACATCTCCCTCAACACCTACGCGTCACCGAACATCGAAATCAACCGCAAGACCGTCACCTTGGACAGCCCGGCGACCACGATCATGCGCGCGCCCTCGGACGCGACCGGGTCGTTCGCGCTGGAGTCGGCGCTGGACGAACTCGCGCTCAAGCTCGGCATGGATCCGCTGGCTTTACGACAGAAGAACAACTCGACGGTCGCGCCGACGAGCAAGAAATCGTTTTCCAGCAAGCATCTCGACGAGTGTTATCGCATCGGCGCGGAGGTCTTCGGCTGGTCGCGGCGCAATCCGGTGCCCGGCTCGGTCGTCGACGGCGACTGGCTGGTCGGCATGGGGATGGGCACCGCGTTCTTCTCGGCGGGACGCGGAGCGGCCTCCATCAAGATCCGGCTGCGCGCCGACGGGACGGCCGTGGTGGCGGGCACCGGCTCGGACTCCGGGACCGGGCAGGCGACGGTCTACTGCATCGTCGGCGCGGACAGCCTGGGCATTCCGTTGAAGCGGGTGGTGGCCGATTTCGGGGACTCGGCGGCGCCGGTCAACGCCAACGCCGGCGGTTCGGCGTCCACCGCCAGCAACGGGACCGCGGTGCAGGTGGCCGCGGAGGCGGTCAAGGCCGAACTGCTCAAGGTGGCGGGCGAACATCCACCGTTCCAGGGCAAGAGCCCGGTCTACGAGCGCGGGTTCGTCAAGGCCGAGGGCGTGTCGATGTCCTTCGGCAGCCTGCTGACCTCGCTGAACATGGCCGAGGTCGAGGCGACGGCGACGTCACCGAAGAACCCGGACACGGTGCACCAGTTCATGTCGTTCGGCGCGCATTTCGTCGAGGTGCGGGTGCATCGGCGCACCAGGGAGCCGCGGGTCTCGCGGGTCGTGTCGGTGATGGACGCGGGCCGGATCGTGAACGCCAAGGCGGCGCGCAACCAGATCATGGGCGGGGTGATCATGGGCATCGGCGCGGCGCTGCTCGAGGACATGCGGCTGGAACCGAACGGCCGGATCGCCAACGCCAACCTGGCAGGCTACCTGGTGCCGGTCAACGCCGACATCCCCGAACTGGACGTGCGGTTCCTCGACATCCCCGATCCGCTGATCTCGCCGCTCGGCGCGCGCGGGATCGGCGAACTGGGCATCGTCGGCGTCACCGGCGCGGTCGCCAACGCGGTGTTCAACGCGACCGGCAAGCGCGTCCGCGACCTGCCGATCACATGTGAACGGCTGCTTGAGTGACACCCGGCTCGGCCTTCGCCGCGTCGGAGACGTACTTGACCAGGTCGAGCAGCGCGCGCACGGCGGGCGCAGGCCGTAAACCGGCCAGTGTCGCGACGGACAACGTCCAGGTCAGCGTGGTGCCCGAGAGCGGGACCACGACGACGTCCGGATCGTCGGGGCCGATGCTGGGCACGAGCGCGATGCCCAGTCCCGCTTTGACGTAAGCGGGCACCGCGGCCCGGTCCGGCACCTCGATGGCGACCCGGCGCGGAGTGCCGACGGTCTGGAAGGCGCGGTCGACCGTGACGCGGTTTCCGAAGCCTTGCGGCAGGTCGACGAACCTTTCCCCGGCGAGATCGGCGAGGGTGACGCTCTCGCGCGCGGCGAACCGGTGCTCGGACGGCAGCAGCGCGGCGTACGGCGCGGTGAGCAGCGTCCGCGCGTCGAGCCCGTCCAGGTCCTCGCCAGGCAGCGCGAGCAGCGCGACGTCCAGCCTGCCGTGCCGCAGGTCGTCGGCGAGCCCGGTCGAGCCGGTCGGGCTGGCCGCGAGATGCACGTCGACCTGCGGATACCGCTCGTGGAACGCGCCGAAGAGGTCAGGAAGGTCGACCAGGCCGACGCTGGTCATGGTGCCGACGCGGAGCCTGCCACGCAGGCCGGTGGAAGCCTCCTGGACGACGTTGCGTGCGCGTTCGAGCGCGGCGAGTGCGGCCTTGGCTTCGGGCAGCAGCGCGCTGCCTGCAGGCGAAAGCGCCACTCGCCTGGTCGAACGGTCGAACAAAGTGGCCTTGAGGTCGGTTTCGAGCGCTCGGATGGCCATCGACACCGTGGACTGCACGGTGAACAATCTCCTTGCGGCGCGGGTGAAACTCAGCTCCTCCGCGACCGTGACGAAGTACTCGAGCTGGCGGGCGTCCACGATGACTCCGTTCGTCTAAGTCATGAACTAAGGTACAAACTAACTCGCCTCGACGCCACCCCGTGTCCACCTGGGCAGGTGCGGGGCCGAATGCACCTTGTGATGGACCGAGGCGGTCGGCAAACTGCGCACTATGATCCGAAAGCGGCAATTCGTCACTGTCCTGTCCGCAGCGGCGCTCGCGCTGACGCTCGGCTCCGTGCCCGCGCAAGCCGCGCCGGAAGGCCGCGGCCTCGACCCGCGCCCGAGCACCGCGAAACTGGCCCGTGAGCTGCAGGCCCTCGAGTGGCTGAGCCTCGGCGAGGTCGACGTGACCACGCTCGGCAAGACCAACCAGGGCCGTCCGGTCTGGGGTGCGCGGGTCGGCCACGGGAAGCTGCGCATCCAGTACGTCACCCAGCAGCACGGCGACGAGCCGCTGGGCACGCCGGCCGCGCTGGAGTTCCTGCGCAAGGTGGGCGTCGGGCACAGCCCGTGGCAGCGCTGGCTGCGATCCAAGGTGACCGTCGACATCGTCGTGCGCGCGAACCCGGACGGCCACGAGCACAACTGGCGCTACAACTACGACCCCGAGGCGTTCCCGGAGTACGGCGAGCACGGCAAGGGTTACGACCTCAACCGCTACCACAATCCCAGCATGGCGCCGGAGCTCAACCCGGCCACCGAATCCGGGCTGGTACAGCGGCGGTACGCGGCGTTCAAGCCCGAGATCATGGTCGACTACCACATGCAGGGCCGCTATCTCGACGCTCAAGGCAAGGAAATCACCGCGTCCGTGCTGTGGCCGACGAACGCTGGCGTCAAAAAGGCCGACGTCGATTTCGCGAAGCAGATCACCGTGGTGGCGCAGCAGTCGATCAACGGGCATGGCGGGAATGTCTCGCAGTATCCCGGCGGTGACTACGAAGGCATCGCGCGGAACGCCTATGGGCTGCGGGGCAGCGGGAGTGTGCTGATCGAGCTGAGCGCCATGGATTCCCGTGAGCAGGCGCAGATCCAGGACGCGCTCGCCTCGATGCTGGCGATCGCGCAGAAGGCGTCCGACGGCTCGCTGCGCGGCGTGGACCCGGCGAAGGCCGACGCCATTCCGCTGCGCGGCCCGGAAATCCCCACCGCGGCCCGAGTCGCCGAGCCCGCCCTGGACTAAGGGGTCGTGTGTGGGTGGGGGCGGGGGGGAACTGCGGGGCCGACACAGCCGGTAGCTCAGGGGGGGGGCGGCGGGGGGCTGCGCGGT
>NZ_JBHWEB010000014.1:83421-126118 GCF_042734395.1 Amycolatopsis sp. NPDC059657
TCCGCCGCCGCCCCCCAAAACCACCCCCCGGCCCCCTGGCCCCCCGCCCCGCCTTCAAATTGGTGGTGGTGTGTTTCCCGGCCGGTTAGAACCGGCCGTACCACTCACGACTTAATCGGGGGGCGCCGGCGGGACTGGGCCGCTAGGGTCGGCCGGATGCTGGGGAACGGGCCGTTCAGGGCACTGCTGGGTGCGCGGACCGTGTCGTTCTTGGGTGACTCGCTCAGCCTGGTCGCGTTGATGCTGCACGTGGCCGCCACGACCGGTGAGGCGCTCGCCGTGGCTTTGCTGCTGCTGGTCGGCGACTTCGCGCCCGCGTTGCTCAGCCCGCTGACCGGGACGATCAGTGACCGGTTCGATCTCAAGCGGGTGATGGTCGCGTGCGAACTGGCGCAAGGGGCGCTGGTCGCGGTGATCGCGTTCGCGTTGCCGTCGTTGCCCTTGCTGCTCGTGCTGGTCGGGCTCAGGGCGGTGGCCGGTCAGATCTTCCAACCGGCGTCACGGGCGGCGATGCCCGCGCTCGTCGACGACAAGGACCTGGAGCGGGCGAACTCGCGGCTCGGCTTCGGGACGAATGGCGCCGAAGCGGTGGGGCCGCTCGTCGCCGGGCTGCTGTTTCCCCTGCTGGGGATTCGCGGGGTCTTGCTCGTCGACGCGGCGACCTTCGCGATTTCGGCCGCGCTGCTGATCTTTCTGCCGCGCATGAAAGCCAGAGAAAACCAGGAGACGTTCCTCGGCGACGCCAAGGTGGGCTTGAGGTATCTCGCCAAGGCGCCCGCCATCAGGGCGATCGTCGTCGGGTTCTGCGCGGTGGTCGCGTTCAACGGGGTCGACGACGTCGCGCTGGTGTTCCTCGCCAAGGATCTGGGTGGCGGGCAGAGGGCCGCCGGGCTGCTGCTCGCCGGGGTCGGTATCGGGCTGCTGGCCGGCTACGCGCTGCTCAGCAAGGTTTCGCCGAAGCTGCAGATGGTCATCTGGCTGATCATGGGGTTGGCCGTGAGCAGCGTCGGCAACTTGCTCAGCGGGCTCGCGTGGGCGGTGGGCGCCGCTTTCGTGCTGCAGACCGTGCGGGGATTCGGGATCGCCGCGATGGACGTCGGCGCGAACACGCTCATCCAGCGGAAGGTGCCCGCCGAACTGCTGGGGCGGGTGTTCGGGAACTTCCACGGCGCGATCGGGGCCGCGGCCGCGTTCTCCTATCTCGCGGGCGGGCTGCTGCTGGACCTGACCAACGCCAGTGCCACGCTCATCATCGCCGGCGCGGGCGGGCTCGTGGCGACAGCGCTGACAGTGTGGGCATTAACGAGACATTCATCAGACGTATTATCCCAATGAGCGAAGCATTCCGTTGACACAACCTAATTGACGGACTAAACCTCGGATGTCTGAACCCCGAGGAGTCCTTGATGCGGAAAGCGTTCCCCCTCGCCGCCGCCCTGTTGCTCACGACCACGCTGATGACCTCCGCCAACGCCACCGCGACGCCCCGGCAGCGCGCGACCGAACTGGTCGCCCAGCTGACGCTGGACGAGAAGATCAACCAGCTCGCGGGCATCAAGACCGACACCGAATACCGCACAGTGCCCGCGGTCGAACGGCTCGGCATCCCGAAACTGCTGCTCACCAATGGTCCGGCCGGGGTCAGCACCGGCGGGATCGTCCAGCCGGAGGCGACCGCGCTGCCCGCGCCGCTCGCGCTCGCCGCGTCCTGGGACGTCGAGCAGGCGCGTAGGTACGGCGACATCGAAGGCGCCGAAACGCTTTCGGTCGGCCGGAACGTGCTCGAAGGGCCAACGGTCAACATCGCGCGCGTGCCGGTCAACGGGCGCAACTTCGAGGCGTACGGCGAGGATCCGTATCTGGCGAGCCAGTTCGCGGTGCACAACATCAAGGGCATCCAAGCGCGCCAGGTGATCGCCAACGTCAAGCATTTCTTCGGCAACAACCAGGAAGCCAGCCGCTTCAATATCAACAACGACATCGACGAGCGCACCATGCGCGAGATCTACCTGCCCGCGTTCGAGGCGTCGGTCAAGGACGCGGCCGTCGGCTCGGTGATGTGCGCCTACCCGAAGATCAACGGGACGTTCAACTGCGAGAACCCGCTGGTGCTGAACCAGATCCTCAAGCAGGAGTGGGGTTTCGACGGCTTCGTCTTCTCCGACTTCGGCGCGGTGCACAGCACGGCGCCGTCGGTCAACGGCGGGCTCGACCTCGAGACGCCGACCGACAAGTACTTCAACCCCAAGGCGATCAAGGCCGCGCTCGCCGACGGGACGATCAAGCTCGCCACGCTGCACGAGAAACTCGTCCGCCGCTACACCAAGATGATCGAGTTCGGCCTGTTCGACCGCACGCCCGCGATCACCCCGATCCCCGCAGCCGAACACGGCAAGGTCGCCCGCGAGCTCGCCGCCGACGGCATGGTCCTGCTCAAGAACGAGCGAGCGCTGCTTCCGCTGGACAAGAACAAGACCATCGCACTCATCGGCAAGGACGAAGCGAAGACCGGCGGTGGCGGCAGCTCGCGCGTCAAACCGCTCTACACCGTCAAGCCCAGCGCCGGCCTCAAAGCCAAGGGCGCCAAGGTGATCACGGACGACGGCACGTCGGCCGACCGGGCCGCGGCAACGGCCAAGAGCGCCGATGTCGCGATCGTCATGGTCGAGGACACCGAGACCGAGGGCAAGGACCGGCCGAACCTCGCGCTCAGCGGAGACCAGGACGCGCTCGTCGACGCGGTCGCCAAAGCCAACCCGAACACGGTGGTGGTCGCCAAGACCGGCGGCCCGGTGCTGATGCCGTGGCTGCGGCAGGTGCCCGCGCTGCTGCAGGCCTGGTACCCCGGCGAGGAGGACGGGAACGCCGTCGCCGACGTGCTGTTCGGCGACGTCAATCCGTCCGCCAAGCTGCCCGTCACCTTCCCCGCCTTCGAGGCCGACCAGCCCGCGAGCACGCCCGCGCAGTACCCCGGCACGAATGGCACCGCGCACTACTCCGAGGGAGTCTTCGTCGGATACCGGCACTACGACGCCAAGAAGATCGCCCCGCTCTTCCCGTTCGGCTACGGGCTTTCGTACACGAAGTTCGACTACGCGAACCTCAAGCTCACCAAGGATCCGCATGGCGTCGTGACCGTCGACGCCGACGTCACCAACACCGGAACCCGCGGCGGCGCCGAGATCGCGCAGCTCTATGTCGGCTCACCGTCCACAATGCACGCTCCGGAAGCACCACGGGAACTGCAGGGCTTCCAGAAGGTTTCGCTCTCCCCCGGCCAGACCCAGCACATCCGGTTCACCTTGCAGCAGCGCGCTTTCGCTTACTGGGACACCGCTACGCACTGGTGGCGGCTCGCCGGTGGCGCATACCAGATCTCCGTCGGCGGCGGCTCCCGCGACCTCCGCCTGCAGTCCACCACCTTCCTCGCCCCTGGGAGCGTGCCCCATGACCGGTAGCCCCTTCACCAGGCGTGTCCTGCTCGGCGGCGCCGCCGCACTGGCGGGCACCGCCTTCCTGCCGCCGATGGCGTCGGCGAACGCGCTGGTCATCACCGACAAGGTCGACTGGGCGCGCTACCTCGGCGCGCTCGACCCGGTGTGGAAGTCCGTGCCGACGACGTTCTACCAAGGGCCGTTCCTCGGCAACGGCGGCCTCGGCGCGGCGCTCTACCAGGCCAGCGGCAAACGGCTTTCGTTCAAACTCGGCGACAGCCGGGTGCGCGATCACCAGGGCACCGGAGGCACCAACTTCGGCAACGCGCGCCTGCCCATCGGCACGCTCACGCTCAAGACCACCGGCGACGTGACGGCCGTCGACCTGCGGCTTTCGCTGTGGAACGCCGAGGTCACCGGCACCGTCACGACCACGAAGGGCGTGCTCGGCATCCGCGCGTACGTACACGCGAAGCGGGACGTGCTGGTCGTCTCGGCGAGCGTGCGCTCCGGATCCGAGACGGTCACCTGGACGTTCGCCGCCGCCGTCGCGAAAAGCCCCCGGCTGGACTTCAAACCGGCGCCGTCCGGGCTCAAGACCAACCCGGCCGCGACGGTCAGCGGTACGACCTGCACGCAGAACCTCGCCGCTGGCGGGCAGACCGTGACCCAGTGGCGGCTGCGCACCGAACCGGACGGCAAGACCAAGACGCTGCTGGCCACGGTCGCGCACACGTTCCCCGGCAAGACCGCGGGCACGGTGACGAACCAGACCCTCGACGCCGCGGAAGCGTTGAGCGAGTCTCAGCTCGCGGCCGAACACCAGGCTTGGTGGAACGCCTTCTACCCCAAGAGTTTTGTGTCCATTCCGGATGCGAGGCTGGAGGGTTTCTACTGGATCCAGCTGTACAAGCTCGCGAGCGCGACGCGACGCGACCGGCCGGTGCTGGGCACCTGCGGGCCGTGGCTGGAGCCGACGCCGTGGCCCGGCACCTGGTGGAACTTGAACGTCCAGCTGGAATACTGGCTGCTCAACGCGACGAGCCATCCCGAACTCGACTCGCTCTCGGAGTCGCTCGACCGTTCGCGTGCCGCGCTCGTCGAGAATGTGGCCTCGCAGTACCGGTCGGACTCGATGGCGATCGCTCGGACCACCCAGGAGGACCTGAAGTCCGGCACGGCGGCGCAGCCGGGCGGCGATGGCGACCCGGAGGTCGGCAACCTCACGTGGGCGCTGCACAACGCGTGGCTGTCCTATCGGCACAGCATGGAAGACTCCATGCTGCGTGATCTGGTCTTCCCGTTGCTGCGCAAGGCGATCAACTACTATCTGCACTTCCTCGCGAAGGACTCCGGCGGGGTCTATCACCTGCCGAAGACGTTCTCGCCGGAGTACGCGTCCACAAAGGACTGTAACTACGACCTGGCGCTCATCCACTGGGGCTGCGGCACCTTGCTGGCCGCGAACAAGCGGCTCGGGCTGAACGACCCGCTCGCCGCCAAGTGGCAGGACGTGCTCGATCACCTGGTGAAACCGCCGCAGGACGCGACGAACGGGTTCTGGATCGGCGCGGACAAACAGCTGACGTCTTCGCATCGCCATTATTCGCACCTGCTGTGGTTCTACCCGCTGTACCGGCTCGACGTGACCACGAGCAGCGCGAACCGCACCGCGCTGACGAAGTCGCTCGACCGCTGGCTCGGGTTCACCGGCGCGCAGCAGGGTTACACGTTCACCGGATCCGGTTCGATGTACGCGGCACTCGGCAACGGCGACAAAGCACGTACCCAGCTGAACGCGCTGCTGGACAAATACATTCAGCCGAACACCATGTACAAGGAATCCGGTCCGGTGATAGAAACGCCGCTGTCCGGGGCACAGACCATGCACGACATGCTCGTGCAAAGCTGGGGCGGCACGATCCGGGTATTTCCCGCGATACCGGCGGCTTGGGCCGATACCTGCGTACACAACTTCCGGACCGAAGGCGCGTTCTTGGTCAGCGCGGTGCGCAAGGCTGGCAAGACGCAGTTCATCCGGGTCAAGAGCCTGGCAGGCGAGCCGTGCCGAATCCTGCCCGGCGGTCTCACCGGGCCGTACGAAATCCGTTCGCTCCCCGACGGTGGAACAGTTCCTTTCACCCAGAACCCGGACGGAACGCTGCAGCTCGCACTCGCCCGCGACGCCGAAGTGGTCATCACCACGCAAGGTTCCACCCCGGACTTGAGCATCGCTCCGACGACGAACCCGGCCAAGCCCTATTGGGGACTGCCGTAAAGATGAAACAATCTCGGACATGTCGCGCGCCGAGGTCAACGGAATCCAGATCGAATACGAAACGCTGGGCGATCCTCGTGACCCGGCGATCATTCTGACCGTCGGCCTCGGCGCGCAACTGATCGAATGCTCCGACCTTTTCTGTTTCCCGCTGGTCGAAGCCGGTTACTTCGTGGTGCGTTACGACAATCGCGACGCGGGCCTGTCGACGAAATGCGAAGGACGGCACTACAGCCTACTTGACATGGCCGGTGACACAATCTGCCTAATGGACGCGCTGGGTATTGACAAAGCGCATCTGGTCGGTGCGTCGATGGGTGCGATGATCGCGCAAGAACTGACCATTCATTACCCCGAACGGGTCCGCTCACTCTGCTCGATGATCTCGACCACCGGTGATCCGCTGGTCGGCCGCTCGACCAAGACCGCGCTGCGCGCGTTCGGCCAGCCACCGCCGAAGAATCGCGACGAGGTGATCGAACAAGGCCTGCAGATTTGGAAAGTCGTCGGATCACCCGGGTTCTGCGGCGAGGAGGACAACGTGCGCGCGCTCGTCGCCGCGAGCTACGACCGGTCCTACTGCCCGGAGGGCCGGAAGCGGCAGCTGATGGCGATGGCCACCGCGCCGGACCGCACCGAGGGGCTGCGCGGCGTCCGCGTGCCGACGCTGGTGATCCACGGCGAGGCGGATCCGCTGATCGACCCCAGCGGCGGGCGGGCGACCGCGGCGGCGATCCCCGGCGCGGAGTGGCTGCCCATGCCGGACATGGGCCATGACCTGCCGAAGCAGACCTGGCCGGTGATCATCGCCGCGATCCTGCGCAACGCGGCCAAGGCACACTAGAACTCCGAGTTGGCCGTCCACAGCTCGTACAGCTCACGCGAGCCCGCATAAGGCAGATCGGTCGTACGGCGGACCAGGAACAGCAGCAACTCCACCGCGGTCCCCTTGACCGTGGCGTCCGGGAGGCCACCGGGGATCAGGCCGAACGAGTCCTCCCGGAGCTGGACGTGCCATTCCTCGCCGGTATCGGTGCTGTGGAACGCGATGACCTCGCCGTTGCCCCGCAGATTCGCCGTCTTGGGCGCGAAGATCCACGAATGCGGCATGTTGACCAGGTACTCGTCGACGCCGTCCGCGGCCAGCGTGGTGTCCACTACGGACTCCTTGCCGACGGTGAGCTCGGCGTCCCAGCGGTGCACCAGCGTCTCGAACAGCATGCGGCGGGCCCAGAACTGGGCGCGGCCGTCCACTCCCCAAGTCCACATCGGACGGTTCGAGTCGAGGCCGTCCAGCACAGCGCGTGCCTTCGCGGCGCCGGTGAGCAGCCATGCCGGGTGCTGGCCCGGTGCGAGCGGGAGGCCGGTCTCGACGTCGCGGCTGGCCGGGCGTTCCTGGGTGTCCTCGGCGAGCAGCTTGGTGAACCAGCGTTGCACCATGCCGACGTGCTCGGTCAGGTGCGCCAGGTTCCAGTCCGGGCAGGACGGCACCTTCGCCTCGAGGTCGGCGCCGTCGACCGCTTCGGCGAACAGGGCGGTCTCGCTCTCGATGGCGTCGACGTACGTGGCGAAGGGCAGCGGGTGAACCGTCATGCCCTCAATCTAGTGCCCCGGTGCTCATTTCGGCGTCGGGAACGCGACCGGGCCGCGTTTGCCGTCCCGCCCGACGGCACGGACGCCGAAGAACACGTTGTCCTTGGACAGATCGATCTTCGCCGACGACACCGCCCCGACCTCGATCGCATGCGTCCAGTCCGGCGCGGTCGTCTCGCGCCAGACGACCTCGTACCCGGCCGCGGCGGGATCGGCGTCCCACAGAAGGTCGGTGTCGTTCGTCAGGTCGGCCGTGCGGACCCCGGCCCCCTTCGGCGTGCCGGGCGTGGTCGCGAGCGACCACAGTGTCGCGGCGTTGACGCGGGCGACCCGTGCGATGTACGGGAAGTCGCAGAACTCCGGCAGGTCACCGAACTGTTTCCCGTTCTCCACCCGCACGTTCTGATGCTGGTGCGCGAAGTCCTCGTTCGGCTCGGTGAACCGCGCGGCCGGGTAGCCGAGTTCGAGGAACGGGATGTGGTCGCCACCACGCAGATAGCGGTCGCGCCGGTAGATGACGCGGACGTCCATGCCGGTCGCGTCGTTCACCGCGACCGAGCGCACGAACCGCGCCAGCTGCCGGGAAACCGAATCGTTTTCACCGCCGATCGAGCGCCGGAGGGTGGCCTGCTCCGGCGTTTCGGCGGTCGGGACCCCCTCCGCGAACAGGCGGATCGTCCGAGGGTCGCGGGTGCCGTCGTCGGCGCGGCTGGCGCCGACGATGTCGTTGGTGAACATCGCCTGCAGGTCCACACCCGCCGCCTTGAACCGCTGGGCCATGTGCCGCGCGCCGAACAACCCCTGCTCCTCGCCCGCGACGGCGGCGAACACGATCGTCGCGGCCGGATCGCGCTTCGCGAGCACGCGCGCCAGCTCCATCGAGACGGCGACGCCGGACGCGTCGTCGTCGGCGCCCGGCGCGTCACCGGTCGCGTCCATGACGTCGCCGCACCGTGAGTCGTAGTGCCCGGACACGACGTAAACCCGTTGTGGCGCGGCGGATCCCTTGAGTGTGGCGATGACGTTGGTGATCGTCGTCGCCACCGGGATCCGCGGCGGCGCGGGCGGCTGCACGTACGACTGCAGTTCGACGGTCATCCGGCCGCCCGACGTCGCCGCGGCCTTCTGCAGTTCCGCGAAGATCCAGTCACGGGCCGCGCCGATGCCGCGGTTCGGGTCGGTCTGCGAGGACAACGTGTGCCGGGTGCCGAACGCGGCCAGCCTCCGCACGGTCGCCTCGATGCGGCGCTCGTCGATCTCACGCAGGATCGCGCGCAGCTCGGCGTCCGGGCGTTGCGGGGTGACCGGCCTGCCGGGCCCGCGGTCGCCGAGTTCTTCGGCCCCCGCGGGGATCCCGGTGAGCGCGACCGCCGACACCGCTGCCGACGCGGACAGGAAAGCTCGTCTGGACCTCTGCTGCGCCATGGTCCAGTCCTACGCCCGGCCGCCTGCCCGCGTCTACCGCCGTCCGTCGGGATCAGCCCAGCCGATAGGCGCGGACCACCGTCGACTCGAACGCGCTGCCCGCCGTGTCCGAGGCGCTGACCCGCAGCGACACGAACCCCTTCGCGCCCGCCGGGTTCGCGACGAACGCGCACAGTCCCATGACCGGCGCGGACGCCCAGGTCTTGCCGTCGTCGAAGGACACCTCCGCCTTGAGTGTGTTGAGCGGATGCGCGGTGGCGCCTTGCTGGCGCTCCACGCGCAGCGGGATCGTCGTGACCGGCGTCGCGGCCACCCGGTTGAACGGGTCGACCGGCGGCTTGAACTTGACCGCGATCAGCGGCAGCCGACCGGCATCCTCCCCGGCCACGTGCGCCGACCGGAACGTCCACGCGGCTTCCACATGTGTGGACAACTCCGACCAGGTGACGTCCCGGTCGGCGAACCCGGCGAACCGGTAGGTCGCCTCCTCGGGCGGAACGGTCGCGCTGGCCGAGCTGTACTGGTTGCTGGTACCGATCAGTTTCCCGTCGCGGTAGACCGACCAGCCGCCCTTGATGTGCTGCGGATCGAGCCAGGTGTGCTGGTAAGGCCCGCTGTCGGCGAACAGCGGCGCGCGCACGCCCAGCGCGTCACCCCAGCGGCCACCCCAGATCGGATCGCCGGGGACGCCCTTGCCGTCCGCGGCGCCGGGCAGGCCGGGGCCTTCGACACCGAAGTTCCACGGTTCTTCGAACGAGCCTGGCCGATATTTGGTCACCGTCGCCCACACCGCGCCGAACGGTGACGGCGGGTTGCCGCCGACCACGCCGGGTTCGCGGTAAAGCTGGTTGATCCAGAAGATGTCTCCGGCGGTGTAGAACTCGACCCGCTCCCCCGGCAGCCGGACCCGGGTGGTGGCGGCCGCGGTGAACGTCTGGATCGGCAGGTAGCCGTTCAGCGCGCGGACGACCAGGTCCGGCTTGCCGTTCTTGCTGCCGAACCTGGCATGCACCCGCGCCATGTCCTTCTCCCGCACGGTGAAGTCGATGCGATCGGGCACCTGGCCTGGCCAGCCGTAGTTCAGGTTGTACATCGGCGCGTGCGTGACCAGGTCCGGGTCGAGCGGGTCGGTGACCTGCGCGGTGTACGCGGTGACGAACGTGTCCGGCGTGCCGCCGGTGACCGGGACGGCGTACAGCCCGACGTTCTCGGGTTCGACGTACGCGGTGTTGTTCACCGTGCCACTCTTGCTGCCGACGATCGCGCCGAAGTCGCGGAACAGGTTCACCGCGCTCTTGCGTGGCACCTTGACGGCCACCTTCCGGCCAGGGCGCGCGTCGAGGGTGAGTGTCTGGTTCCTGGTGACCTTGAGCGCGGGTGCGCCGGCGAGGGTGAGGTCGGCGATCGTGCCGTCCGCGCCTGCCGTGGTGATCAGCGAAGAGAGGCTGTAGGTCCCCTTGGGCACGCGAACGGTCACCTGGCCGCCGGTCGTGGGCAGGTAGCCGCCGTCGTCGGGGCCGAGCTCGTCACCCATGATGGCGAGGCTGGAGTCGAGGTCGTCACTCTGCGGCTTGCCCTTGCGGTCGACCAGCTTGACGGTCAGGTCGTAGCTCTCGCGCTCGCCGGTGATCCCGACCGCGGTCTGCAGCACGGTCGTACCCGCGACGGCGGTCAGCCTGCCCCCGAACGAGCCCACCGCGGCGCCGAGCGCCTTCGGCTGGCTGCTGAGCTGTGCCTTCGCGCTGCCGTGCGCGGGAACGACGAGCTTGTTCTGCGCGGCCGAAAGCACACCCGCCGGCGCGTCGGAGGTCAGCGAGAGGGCCAGTTCGACGGGCTGGTCGCCATCGTTGGTGTAGGTGACGTCCTTCGTCTGCGGCTTACCCTGGTCATGCGGCCAGTACACCAGGCCGAAGCTGACGTTCGCGCTCGCCGTGACGGTCTGCTGCGACGCGCGGGCGACGTCGACACGTCCAGCGCCCTGTGCGTAGACGGAACCGGCGTTGACCTTCGCCGAGGAGGTCAACGCGTTCTTGAGCTGCTCCCCTGTCCACTGTGGATGTTCCTGCGCGAGGATGGCCGCCGCGCCGGCGACGTGCGGCGTGGCCATCGACGTGCCGGACAGCCTCGCGTAGAAGTCGTCGACCGGGTCGTGGTCTCCCGATTCGGTGCCCTTGACACGCGCGGCCACGATCGCCTCACCAGGTCCGGTGATGTCCGGCTTCACCGCGAGGTCACCGATTCTGGGACCACGGCTGGAGAAAGCGCTCTGAACATCCTGTTTGGACACACTGCCGACCGTCAGCGCGGCATTCGCGGCGCCGGGCGAGCCGATCGACTTGTCACGGCCTTCGTTACCCGCCGCGACGACGAACAGCGTGCCCTTGTCCCGGCTGATCGAGTCGACGGCCTCGGAGAGCGGATCCGTGCCATCGCTGGGCGTGGCCGAGCCGAGGCTCATGCTCACCACCTTGGCACCGGAATCCGCGGCCCACTGCATCGCTTCGATGATCGCCGAGAAGCTACCGGAGCCCTCATTGTCGAGCGCCTTGCCGATCAACAGCTTCGCGTCCGGCGCGGCGCCCTTGTAACGTCCACCGGAGGCCGCTCCGGAGCCAGCGACGGTCGACGCGACGTGCGTGCCGTGACCTTGGCCGTCCTGCACGCCCTCGCCGGTGAAGTCTTTTTCGTCCACCACAACGTTCTTGAGGTCGGGATGGTTGTGGTCGTAGCCGGTGTCGATCACCGCGACCTTGACGCCCTTGCCGGTGTAGCCCGCCTGCCAAGCCTGAGGCGCACCGATCTGCGGGACGCTCTGATCGAGACTGACCTTGACCTTGCGGTCGAGCCGGATACGCTGACCGGCCGTGGTCCAGACACCACCCTTGGGCAGATTCGCCGCTACCGCGCCGATACTGGGCAGTGACCGCGCGATGGAAGCGCCTAGTGGCGCCCTGTCGATGATGACCGGCAGGTCATTGCGCTTCGCGTCGTCGTAGCCCTGCTTGATCAGGCCGGTGACGTCGAACAGCGCGCGGTCCAGCACGCCGGACTTGACCCGCTTCGCGACGTCGCCGGGGAGCACGACGAGGCTGTCTCCCTTGGCCTGCTTGAAGAACACCTGGTTCTTGCGGCCGGGCCCCGGTTCGATGCGGACGCTGTGCCGTCCACCGGGAGCATCGGTGACGATGACCTTGTCGCCGGTCAGCAGGGTCACGGCGTGTCTTTGGCCATCCGGTCCGGCCGGTGGCGGTGGCGCGGCCGCGGCGGTGCCACCGGTGAGAAAACCTGCCGCCAGCGTGAGTATGACCGGCAACGCCGTCCGAGCCGTCATGGGCCGCCCTTCACCGCGGGTACCACCAGCGACGGCGGGAGCTGGTATGGACCATTCCAGCAAAGCGCGAAGGCGACCTGGGCGTCAACCCGCCAAAGGACTCGTGAGTGTTTAGACCGGTTAGAACCGGCCGTACCGCTCACGACCCCTACGTGAACCTGCGAATGATTTCAGGAGTACCCGGCACTTCCTCCTCACTGAGCACAGCAGCCTCAGCCGTACTCAGCGCACCGATATCGCGCAGGATAACGATGGCCTGCCGCCAGAACCCGGCCGCCGCAGGATCACCGAGCGCGTGGCTGGCCTGCCCGAGTCCCCACAGCTGCTCGGCTTCGACGTACCGGTCACCGACGGCTCGGGCGATGTCCAGGCTCCGATGGTGGAAATCAATGGCCTCCGAGTAGCGCCCGCCCCGTGAATGCGCCCAGCCGAGGTTCGCGAACGCGACTCCTTCCCCGTAGCGGTTGCCCAATTCCCGGTCCAGCTCAAGGCTTTCCGTGTGACACTCGATGGCTTCGGCCAGTTTACCCAGCCGCTGGTACACCAGCCCGAGTGTGTTGAGCACCCGCGCCTCACCGCGCCGATGGCCGGACGACCGGCTGATTTCCAACGCGCCCAGCAGGCATTCGACGGCCTCGTCGAACCGCTCCAGCTGCGCGTAGCTGTGCCCGAGTATGTCGAGGCAGCTCGCCTCGCCGGTCTCGTCGCCGATCTCACGCCAGATCGCGATCGCTTCACGGGTAAGGGAAATCGCTTCGTCGAACCGTCCACTGTGGCCGTGCACATACCCGAGGTCTTCCTTGGTCTGCGCTTCACCGGCGCGGTCGCCGATGCGACGCGCGGTCGCCATCGCGACGTCGTGGGTGACGCTCAGCTCCTGCCAATGGCCGCGTATGTCGAACGGGCGGAACAACGCCGCCGTCAAATGTATCGCCAGTTTCGCGTCCGGGCCGGTGCTGAGCTGGGACACCGCCGCGACCAGGTTGGCGCGTTCGGCGTCGACCCAGTCGATCGCCTGCTCCTTGGTGTCCACAGTAGACACCAAGCCGGGGCAGCCTGGCAGCCTGCGCGTGCTGGTCGGGTGCAGCAGCAGGCTCGTTTGCCGCGCATCGGCCAGATGGCAGCGGAAAGCCCTCGCCAGCGCGGCGTCGCGCTCGCCGTCGTCGAGCTCGCGCGCGTAGAGGCGGATCAGGTCGTGCATCCGATACCGGCCGGGCACCGGCGATGCGAGCAACTGCGCGTCGCACAAGCGATCCAGCACGGACTCGGCGTCCTCCACCGCGCAATCCGCCAGCGCCGCCGCGATCCGCACGCTCACGTCCGGTCCGTCGAGCAGTCCCAGCAGCCGGAACAGCCGCGCCGCGTCGGCGCGCAAGTCCTGATACCCCACGGTGAAACTGGCCCGCACCGCCAGATCCGCGACCTGCAGTTCGTCCAGCCTGCGGTGCTGGCCCGCCAGCCGGTCCGCCAGCACCGACATCGTCCAGTTTCGCCGTGCCGCCAGTCGCGCGCCCGCGATGCGCACCGCCAGCGGCAGGTACCCGCACAGCCGCGCGACGGCCGCCGCCTGCGCCGGGTCGGCGGCGATCCGGTCCGCACCGGCCAGCCTGCCGAGCAACGCGACCGCTCCGTCGGGGCTGAGCACGTCGAGGTCGAGATGCGTGACCCCGGCCAGTGTCGCGAGTACCACCCGGCTGGTGATCAGCACCGCGCATCCGGCGGGCAACAAGGGCTTGACCTGCGCCGCGGTCGCCGCGTTGTCCAGCACGATCAGCAGGCGGCGGCCCGCGACGAGCGAGCGGAACCGCGTCGCGGCCTCGCCGGTGTCGAGCGGCACGCGCGTCGGGTCGCCGCCGAGCGTGTGCAACCAGCGGTCGAGCACTTCGGCTGGCGCGAGCGGCTCGAGCCCGGCCGTCGCGCCCTGCAGATCGACGTAGAGCTGGCCGTCGGGGAAGCGGTCCGCCAGCCGATGCGCGACGTGCACGGCCAGCGCGGACTTGCCGACGCCACCCGGCCCGTTGATCGCGACCGGCGCCTTGCCAGGGGCGAGCAGCTCGCACAGCCGCTCGACCTCGGCCTGCCGGTCGGTGAAATCGGCGACGTCCGGCGGCAACTCGGCGGGCACCCGGACCGGCACCGCGGCGGCCGGCGCGTCGAGCGCGGGGTCGTTGCGCAGCATCTTGCCGTGCAGTTCCCGCAGCTCAGCGCTGGGATCGACGCCCAGCTCCTCGGCGAGGCGCAGGCGGATGTCGTTGAAGCACTCCAGCGCGTCCGCCGGTGAGCCGGTTCGATACGCGGCGAGCATCAGCTGCGCGGCCAGCCGTTCGTCGAGCGGACGCTTGACCAGCAGCGCGCGCACCTCGGCGAGCACATCGGCGTGCCTGCCGAGGCGCAGTTCGGCGGCGTTCCGGTCGAGGACCGCGGCCGACCATTCGGCGTCGAGCGCTGGCCGGGTTTCGGCCACCCAGGGCCCGGCGACGTCCGCGAGCGGCGTTCCGCGCCACAGTGAAAGAGCTTCGGAAAGGACCTTCGACGCTTCTTCGTCGTCGAGACCGCGTGCCGACGCGACCAGCTTGCGAAAGCGCAGGATGTCGACGGCACCGGGGTCGACCTCGGCGAGATAGCCGCCTGAGCGTTTGCCGATGCGGATCTCGTCCGTGCCCGCGAGCGCGCGGCGCAGGCGCGCGATGTGCGCGTAGAGCGTGTTGCGGACCGACGCGGGCGGGTCCTGGCCCCACACCCTGTCGATCAGCGCGTCCACCGTGACCAGCGTGTTCGCGTTGGCGAGTAGCACCGCCAGCACGCACCGCTGCCGGGGATGCCCGAGGTCGGCCGGTTCGCCGTCGATCACGGCCTCGACCGGGCCGAGCAGGCGCAGCGCTAGCACGCCGCAAGGTTCCCACAAGATTTCGGTCATTTCGACCCCCGACGGTGAGCACCACACCGACGCGAGAGGGGAAGAAATTGCGTCTGAAACCACTGAGGATCGCCACGGTGCTCCTCGCCTCGGCGGCGCTGACCGTCGGGCTGGGACTCACCCCGGCCTCGGCGCACACGGTCAGCGTGATCAATGGCTACACGGTCAACTACCGGACCGGCCCCGGCACCGGGTACGCGCCGAAGGGCACCGTCACCGGCGGCCAGCGGGTGGCCATCGCGTGCACGGTCCGCGGCCAGAGCGTCACCGGCCCGTACGGCACCACCGATGTGTGGGACTACATCCACCTCGAGGGCTACGTCTCGGACGCGTATGTCTACACCGGACAGTCGGGCGCGGTCGGCCCCGAGTGCGGCGGATCGGCGTTGCACTGGGATCCGTCCGAATTGAACCTGCACGTGGAGCAGCCCGGAACCCGGTTGCTCTACAACGAGCTCAAGGCCAACCCGGCCTACAACGTCCGCGGTGGCGACGCCCATTTCGCCGGTATTTACGAAAACAAGCCGGGTGAACACGGCGAAGGCCGCGCACTCGACTTCTGGATGGACGCCGACAAGCCCAGCGAGTACCAGGTCGGCTGGAACCTCGCGAACTTCATGCGTGCCAACGCCGGCAGCTACGGCGTCCAGACCGTCATCTGGAACGACAAGGTCTGGCTCTCGAGCCAGCCCAATCTCGGCTGGCAGGAATACGACGAGATCGGGAATTGCGGCAACTCCGGCAAGACCTGCAAGCACAACGACCACGTGCACATCTCCCAGAACTGGGCTGGCGCCGTGAAGAAGACCTCGCACTGGAACGGGAGATAAACCGATGCGTTTCAAGACCATGCTCACCGCGCTGACCGGCCTGCTGGCCGCAGGCGTGCTCTCCGCGACGCCCGCACAGGCCGCGACCAGCGCCAAGATCGACGCGCCAGGCGGCTCGGCCGTCAACCTGCGCGGCGGCCCCGGCACGCAGTACGGCATCACCGGCAGCGCGAACAGCGGCAGCTGGGTCACCATCGTCTGCACCACCAAGTCCGAACCGGTGAGCGGGAAATGGGGCTCGTCGACCATCTGGGACAAGCTGTCCAACGGATCATGGGTGGCGGACGCGTTCGTCTACACCGGGGTCTCCGGCGCGGTCGAGCCGGAATGCCCGGCCACCGGCAGGCGCCCGGTCGGCGACGACTACCCGTACCGCAGCGGTGACGTCAACCTGGCCGACCGCTGGGCGATGTACATCCGCCAGTGCACCTCGTTCGTCGCGTGGCGGATGGAGCAGGTCAACGGCTACTTCCACAACAACATGTGGCGTAACGGGATCGCGGGCCACTGGGGCAACGCCTACGAGTGGAACGACAACGCGATCAAGCTCGGCTACCCGGTCGACCACACCCCGAGGGCGGGCGCCATCGCCCAGTTCGAGCCCGGTGTCAGCGGTGCTTCGTCAGCCGGTCACGTCGCCTACATCTCCGCGGTGAACGGCTCGACCGTGACGATCGAGGAGTACAACTGGAGCGCCTACCGGTACACCACCCGGCAGATCCCGGCGAACTCGATCAGCAACGTGATCCACTTCGCGGCAGGCACCTGATCCAGGCGCGGTGACAAAGCCCACCAGTGCGAAACATTCGCACTGGTGGGCTTTTCCGTGAGGTGCCTTCTTGAGGTAAAGCCCTTGTCTCACAGGCAAGGTCGGGGTTAGCTTCTCCCGCTCTGGTTATCGCAATCCTGGGGAGGAACGTCCGCATGAGACGCCGCACCGCCGTCATTCTCGGTCTCGTCGCGCTGCTGCTGGCCAGCCTGGCAGGCGCCGCGCAGGCCGGTCCGAAACCGGACATCGTCGGCGGTGGTGACGCGAGCACGCAGGACTACCCCTGGGTGGTCTCGCTCCGGATCAACGGCCAGCATTTCTGCGGCGGCACGTTCATCAGCAACCAGCAGGTGCTGACCACCGCGCACTGCCTGGCCTGGCTGGACGACCCGACGCGCATCGAGGTCGTGGCGGGCCGCGACGCGCGCACCGGCGACGGCGGCGACGTCTACCCGGTCGAGTCGTACTGGATGCAGCCGGACTACGACCCCGAGTACTACCGCAACGACATCGCGATGCTGATGCTGCCGGAACCCGTCCCGTACCCGTGGATCGACATCGTCGAGGACGGCGAGACGCAGCCTTACCAGGCAGGCAATGTCGGCACGATCCTCGGCTGGGGCGACACGGCCGAAGACGGCGACCTCGCCGAGACACTGCAGCAGGCCGAGGTGCCGCTGATGTCGGACGAGGACTGCGCGTCGGCGTACGCGGAGCCGTACATCACGACCGTGTTCTGTGCTGGGTACGCCGAGGGCGGTATCGACTCCTGCCAGGGTGACTCGGGCGGGCCGATCGTGGTCGACGGGCGGCTCGCGGGGGTCATCACCTTCGGGCGCGGGTGCGCGCGCGAGGGAAGCCCCGGGGCGTACACGAAGCTGAGCTTGTTCGCGGCCGAGCTTCATCAGGTTTAAGGGCTCGTGCGCGTTGCGGGCGGTTCTAACCGCCCGGAACGCGCACGAGTCCGTGGCCCGAGAGCCACCCCCCGGTAAACGCTCGGGCCGTCCGTCAACTATAGCTGTTGATGTCCGTGCTGCCTGGTAACGTCGATCCATGCACCCCGCCGAGGGCCCTGGAGACGAGGGCCAGCTGGCCGGCAAGATCAATCATTTGATCGCCGTACTCCACCCCGACACCCGCAAACGGCCCGGCTACACCCGGCTGGCCGAGGAGATCAGGGAGTCCACCGGCGCCCGGCTGTCCGGCACCTATCTGTGGGAACTCGCCACCGGGCGCAAGCGCAATCCGACGGTCGACCAGGTCGCCGTGCTCGCGACCTACTTCGGGGTACCCGCCGAATATTTCCTCAATGACGAGGTGGCCGACCGGGTGAACGCCCAGATCAAACTGGCCTCGGCATTGCGCAACGCGAAGGTGCGTGACATAGCCTTGCGGGCGGACGGTCTCGCGCCCCAGACTCTGGACTCGATTCTGGCCATGGTGACCGAAGCCAGGAAAGTCCAGAAGCTCAGTCCGGTCGAGGATGTGGAATGACCTCACGGCGGTTGAAGAAGCACTGCCGGGACATCGTGCGCGGGGTCGGGATGCCGCAGCCGTTCTCGGTCGCACGCCTGTGCCGCAAGCTGAGCACCCAGCGCGGGCGTCCGCTGTATTTGCTGCCGTTCCCGGTGCTGCCGACCGCGGGCAGTCCCTGCGGGCTGTGGATCGCCACCGCGGAAAGTGATTACATATTTTACGAAGAAAACACCACCAAACTGCACCAGGAACACATCATCGTGCACGAAATCGCGCACATGCTGTGTGACCACGAATCACCCGGCCTGGCGGAACCGTCTTCGTTCAGCGCGATACTGCCCGACCTCGACCCGGCGCTGGTCCAGCGGCTGCTCGCCCGCACGAGCTACACGAACCGCCAGGAAGAGGAGGCCGAGATGGTGGCCAGCCTCATCCTCGACCACGCCACCCGCAGCGCGGTCACCTCGACACCGGACCTGGCCAGGCTGGAACAGGTGCTGGGCACCCGTCCCAGCGACACATGATCGCCGGGCTGCTCACCACGCTGGAAGTCGCCACGGTCGTCGGGCTGTGGACGGCGGGCCTGATCCGCGTCCCCTCGGCGATCCGGTCAAGGCGCGCCAGGCTGTGGGCGGCCACCCTGTTCCTCGAAGCGCTTTCGATGACGTTCGCGCAACCCGCGATCGGCCGCTGGGTCAACGCCTTCACCGGCATCCCCAACGTGGAAAGCCTGCTCAAACACGGCCTGACCGCGTTGTTCGACGCGGCCATCCTGCACATCATGCTCGTAGTGGTCGGCAGGGACTCTCGCCTCAACCGCAGGCGGGTGCTGATCAGCGCGCTCGTGACGGTGACGGCGATGACCATCCTCTTCGGCTTCGCGACGTCTTCGGCGGGCATGTACTTCCTGCCGAAGACGGTGAGCTTCTCGCCGCTGATCTCGTACTGGCTGGTGTACCTGTCCTACGTCTGCGCGATCAGCGCGATCGCGATGTGGGTGTTCTGGCGGTACAACCTGCGCGCGGGCTCGCGGCTGCTGCGGATCAGCCTGAAACTGATCACCGTCTGCTTCGTGGCGGGCATCGCGTACGCCGTGCTGCGGACGGTACTGCTGTTCCACCCGGAGACGCCGATCGTCGAGGCGATGCGGCTGATCATGTACACGGGCCTGCTGGCCTTCGTGGCGGGCAGCATCCTGTCGGCTTATCCCGACTACGCGCAGACCGCGCGGAGCTACCGTGCATTGTGGACGCTCTACCCGTTGTGGCGCGCGGTGTACGAGGCCGTGCCGCACATCGCGCTGATCAGGCCGCGCGGGCGGGTGCGGGAACTGGCCTTCGGTTCGCTGAACCTGCGGCTGTACAGGCGAGTGATCGAAATTCGGGACGGCCTCATCACGCTGCGGGACTATCTTCCCGCTTCGGTGCTGGACCGGGCGCGCGCCTACGCGGGCGGCCGGAGCGCGGAGGCGACCGCGTGCAGTGTCGCCGTGGCGTGCCGATTGAAGGTACGGGGCGCCGGGCCGTGCGCCGACCCGGCGACAGACCTGTTCGACGGCGACGAACTCCCGGACCGGGCGGCGGAAATCGAGTGGCTATGCGAGGTTTCGCGCGCCTACGGCTCCGCGACGGTCCGTGAGTTCACCGCCTCCGAGCCGGTGCCCGCCCATACCTGACCTGAGGTCGGACTGAACACGGGGCACTCACCCGATGGCGATACCAGCCCGCCGAGAACCGAGTACACGAAATCCTCCACATTGATTATTTTTTTGAAACATATCCGCAAGTGGCGGATGCCGAATCGAAACATCGCCGGAAAACCGGTCGAGCGCACCGGCCGATTCCCCCGCTTCGGTATCGATGGTCAATCACATCACAGTCGCAGGCCTTGACTCGACCGCCTGCGCGCCCTACCGTCCGACATAAGTAAAGACGTTTTACAAAATAGGAAACGTTGTTACCGCGCCAAAACTGCTGCGTGCGGTGCCGACGCGACTCGCTCTTTCCACGGAACAGCAACAAATTCGCTGGCCGGTACATGATCGATAAAACCCTTGGGTATGTTCCGCGCGGGACTTCCCGGCGCTACGATCCGTTCATGCGCCTCACTCTGGGCGACGACACGCTGACCGTCTCCAGCGTTGCGTCCGCGGCCAGGAACGACCCCCAGCTCGGCCTCTCGGCCGAGGCCGCCGCCCGTATGGACGATTCCGTCGCGCTTCGCGACGAACTCATTGCCACCAAACGGCCCCTTTACGGGGTGACGACCGGCTTCGGGGACAGTGCCAGGTTCCAGCTCAACCCGCGCCGTACCGCCGAACTCCAGCGCAACCTCATCCGCTACCACCTCAACGGCACCGGCACGCACGCCGCGCCGGACGTGGTGCGCGCGACCATGCTGATCAGGGCGAACTGCCTGGCACGCGGTTATTCCGGCATTCGCCGCGAGGTGGTCGACCTGCTGGTCGACTGCCTGCGCCACGACATACTGCCGCTGATCCCGGAACGCGGATCGGTCGGCGCGAGCGGTGATCTCGTCCCGCTGTGCTATCTCGCCGACATGCTCACCGGTGACGGCGAAGTGACCTTCAAGCAGGCCAAATGGCACGCGGCGGACGCGTTGCGCGCATGCGGGCTGAAACCCGCCACGTACGAGGCGAAAGAGGGCCTGGCGCTGATCAACGGCACCTCGTTCATGTCGGGGTTCGCCGCGCTCGCCGCGCACGACGCCGCCGAGCTCGCGCGCGTGGCCGAGCTGTGCACCGCGATGTCCGCCGAAGCGCTGCTCGGCAATCGGGGGCATTACCACCCCGTCATCCACCGCCAGAAGCCGCATCGGGGACAAGTCCTTTCGGCGCAACGGATTCACGGCATGCTGGCGGGTTCGTACCTCTGCACGGACGACAACCCGGTACTCGAAGCGCATGCCGATGTGGACAAGCGCGAGATGCTGACGCTGAACCGGTCCATCCAGGACCGGTATTCGCTGCGCTGCGCGCCCCACGTGATCGGTGTGCTTCGTGACACACTCGGCTGGGTGACCGAGTGGATCGAGGTCGAGATCAACTCCACGAACGACAATCCGCTCTTCGACGCGGAGACCGGTGAGGTCTACAACGGCGGCAACTTCTACGGCGGGCACATCGGTCAGGCGATGGACTCGCTGAAGGTCGCCGTCGCGAGCGTCGGCGACCTGCTGGACCGCCAGCTGGCGCTGCTGGTCGACGACAAGTTCAACGCGGGCCTGCCGCCCAATCTGACCCCGCTGTCCGAGACGGGCCTGCACCACGGCTTCAAGGGCATGCAGCTGGCGTGCTCCGCGCTGACCGCCGAAGCGCTGAGCCTCACCGGCCCGGCGACCTCGTTCTCCCGCTCGACCGAGTCACACAATCAGGACAAGGTCAGCATGGGCACCATCGCCGCCCGCGGCGCGCGCACGGTGGTCGAGCTGGTCACCGAGATCACCGCGATCACCCTGCTGGCCGGGTGCCAGGCGGCCGACCTGCGCGGCCGCGAGCTGCTCGGCGACGGCACCCGCGCCGCGCACCGGCTGCTGCGCGAGCACGTGCCGTTCCTGCACCACGACCGCAGGCTCGACGGCGACCTGGCGACGGTCGCCGAGCTGATCGCGTCGGGTGCCTTCACCCCACCAGAGGAAGACGATGCCTGAGGTAGACGAGATCGAGTGTGTCGTCCGTGAAGCGGTCGGCAAGGCGTTGCGGACCACGGTCGACGACTGGCCGGTGGACCGTCCGCTCAGTGAGGTACCCGACGGGCTGTTCGACAGCCTCGCGAAGCTGGAGACCGTCGGCCTGATCGAGCGCGCGCTCGCCACCGGGCCGCTCGCGATGGACGACGCGGCCACTGAGTTCGGCACCATCGCGAGCATCACCAGCTGGGTCGCGGGCCGGACGTGAGGCCCCACGCCGAACTCGATCCCCGCGTCGCGCTCACCGGCGGCGCGCCGGGCGAGTGTCCCTGGTTCGCGCGCTGGGACCTGCTGAGCGCGGCGGAACGCGAGCACCTCATCGCGCACAGCGCGCCCTATCTCGACATCAAGACCTCGGGCTCGACCGGCGCGGCGACGGCGTGGCGGCGTACCCGCGAGCAGCTCGTCTCCGAGGCGCGGATGCTGGCCGGGCTGTGGTCGGAGCGCCGGATCGACGCGGTGCTCGCGTTCGCGCCGCCCGCACACCTCTACGGCATGCTGACCACCGTGCTCGTGCCCGCGCTGCTGGGTGTCCCGGTGTGGTACCAGCCGAGCTTCGACGTCGAGATGCCCGATATCAGCCCGCGCGGCCTCGGCGTCGGCGCGATTCCCTGGACTTTCCGGATACTGGCCAGGTACCCGGACTTTCTGTCCACTGTGGACGAATTGTCGATACTGCACAGCACCGCGACGCTGCCGCCGGAGGCACACGACCTGCCCGCGCCGGGTGACGTGCGGATCACCGAGATCTTCGGTTCGACGGAAACCGGCGGCATCGCCCATCGCACCGGCGAAACCCAGCCGTGGACGCTGTTCGACGACGTCAAACTGCTCGGCGACGACAGCGGCGAGGTGCCGCTGGTGGTGGCGGGTCCCCGGCTCGCCGGGGAGCTGACCGAATGGCGCACCGACGATTTCGTCGAGGTCGTCGACGCGCGGCGGTTCCGGTTCCTGGGCAGGCGCGCGCGACTGTGCAAGATCAACGGCCTGCGGGTCAACCTCGACACCGTGCAGCGGGAACTGGCCGAGCGCGTGCCCTGCGCGGACCTGGCGTGTTTCCCCGTGCGCGACACGCTGCGCGGCGAGAGTTTCCTCGTGCGGGTGGTCGGTTCCGAGCCAGGGCTGCCGCATGCCGTGCGCGCCGCGGCGAAGGAACTCGGGCTGAACCCGCAATCGGTGGAACTGGTCGACCGGATCGATCGCAGCGAGACAGGGAAACTACGCGCATGACACACGGGATCGCGATCACCGGCGTAGCGCTCGCGACCGGGTTCGGCCTGAGCGCCGAGGACACCTGGCACCGGGTCGCGCGCGGCGAAACCGCCGTGCACGCGGCGGGCCGGTTCGGCGGCGCGTACGTCGCGGAACTCACCGAGCAGGACACGCTCTGGGCGCTCGCGCAACGGCTGCCCGTCGACGACCTGCCGAAGGGCACCGGGATCACGCTGGGAACCAACGGCGCGCCTGAAGCCGCGTGGCACACGGGTTTCCCTTACACGGCACTGGATCCGATCGTCGCGAAGCTCGGGCTCGACGGACCGCAGGCCATCTTCGGCACCGGCTGCGTTGCGAGCGCCAACGCGCTCTGCCACGCCGTCGACCTGCTGCGTGCCGGGCGCGCGCCCGCGATGCTGGTCGGCGGGATCGACCTGCTGAACGTCACCACGATGGCCACGTTCAGCAGCTGGAAGGCGCTCGACACCGAGCCGTCGGGCCCGTATTCGCGCAGCAGTGGCGTCAACCTCGGCGAAGGCGCGGCGTTCCTGCTGCTGGAGGCCGACCCCGGCGACAAGGAGGTCATCGCCTACGTCAACGGCTACGGCATGACCGCCGACGCCTTCCACATCACCGCGCCGCCACCCAGCGGCGAAGGCCTCTTCCGCGCGATGCGCCAGGCACTGCGTGACGCGGGCGTCTCACCGGCCCAGGTCGACTACGTCAACGGCCACGGCACCGGAACGCCTGCCAACGACCGGGCGGAACTGACCGCGCTGAGGTCGCTTTTCGGCCAGGACGGCCCGCCGCTCAGCAGCTCGAAACCGCAGCTCGGGCACACGCTCGGTGCCGCGGGCGTGGTCGAGGCCGCGATCACCGCGTTCGCCATCCGCGACTCGAAGCTGCCGCCGACCATCAACCTCGACCCCGAGCGGATGCCGGGCTGGGACGTCGTGCCCGGCACCGCGCGCCCCGCGAAGATCGACGTCGCCGTCACCAACTCGATCGCGTTCGGCGGCGCGAACTGCGTGCTCGTGCTCGGCAGGGAGCCCGCCGCGCACGATCCCGGCTTCGGTGTCCGCGAAGTGTCCACTGTGGGCAGCTCGTCGGTGCCGGACGCCGAAGCGGCGCGGGGGAACTTCCCGCGCGCGTACGCGTCACGCGTCGACGAACTCGGCGCGCTGTCGCTGGCCGCGGCCCACCTCGCCTGGTCGGACGCGGGTTACACCGCGGAGAACCGGCCCGATCCCGATCGCGTGGGGCTGGTGCTCGCCACCGCGGGCGGCCCGCTGGCCACCATCGAGGAACTGCACGCCGCGCAGGAACGCGACGAGCTGCACCTGATCAGCCCCGTGACCGCGCCGAACATCGTCGCGAGCGTGACCGCGGGCTACGTTTCGCTGACGCTCGGACTGAAGGGCCCGCTTTCGGCCGTGACGTCCGGGCCAGCCTCGGAAGAGGTCGCACTCGACCACGCGACGAACCTGCTGACGACCGGCCGGGCCGACGTCATGCTCGTGGTCACCGCCGACGAGCGCGGTCCCGGCGCCGGCGCCCGAGTGCTCAGAGGAGAACCGTTGTGAACTTCGAGAGCTACCTGACCTACGTCGCGGCCTTCAACAGCCAGGACTGGAAGCGGGTGCACACCGAGTTCTACACACCCGACGTGGTCATCGACTTCCCGGTGGCCCGCTTCGACAACGCGGCCGACTCGCTGACGTGGTTCGAGAAGGCGCACGAGTCGATCTTCGAGACGCTGATCGTGCGGACGTTCCGCACGGACGGCCGCACGCTCGTCGTCGACCTCGACGTCCACTTCATCCTGCTGGCGGACACCCCGATGTCGCCGAAGGGCCCGGCAGGCCGGGCGGGCGACAACTTCGAGGTGCCGATGCTCGCGGTCTACGACATCGCTCCCGACGGCCGCATCGCGCGGCTGACCGTCACCTTCGAGGCCTGAGCGCGGCGGTCAGCGGACGGTAGGACGGCGGTAGGGTCCGCGCCCGAGAGTTCTCCCTGTCACCACGAACAGGGAGAACACCATGAAGCGCGTTTTGATCTCCGGGGCCAGCGTCGCAGGACCGTCCGTCGCCTACTGGCTGCACCGGTACGGCTTCGAGACCACGGTCGTCGAGCGGGCGCCCGCGCTGCGGCCGGGTGGCTCGGCCGTCGACTTCCGCGGCGCGCAGGTCGAAATCCTGCGCCAGATGGGCGTGCTCGACGAGATACGGGCGCACGAGACCGGGATGGGCGAGGTCACGGTCGTCGACCGCGACGGTCAGCCGCTGCTCAAGATGCCGGGCGAGTTCATGAGCGGCGAGGTCGAGATCATGCGCGGCGACCTGGCCCGCGTGCTCTACAACGCGACCCGCGAGAACACCGAGTACCTCTTCGGCGACTGGATCACCGGGCTCACCGAAACCGCCGGCGGCGTCGACGTCACCTTCGCGCACGGCGAAGCCCGCACGTTCGACTTCGTGATCGGCGCCGATGGCGCGCACTCCGGCGTCCGCGCGCTGCTCTTCGGGCCGGAAGAGCGGTTCGCCACGCACGGTGGCTGCTATCTGGCCGGTTACAGCGGCCGCAACCGGCTCGGCCTCGACCGCACCGGCGTTTGGTACAACGAGCCGGGCCGCGGCGTGATGGTCACCTCGTACGGCGTCGGCTTCGCGTTCACCTCGGACGTGCTGGACTACGACCGGCAGGATGTCGAGCAGCAGAAGAAGATCGTGCACGAGCGGTTCGTCGACGTCGGCTGGCGGACGCCCGAGCTGCTCGAAGACCTGTACGACGCCGACGACCTGTACTTCGCGGCCATCGGCCAGATCCATCTGGACCGATGGCACCACGGCCGGGTCGCGCTCGTCGGCGACGCGGCGTGGTCGGCGGGCCCCGGCGGGTCAGGGACGGGCACGGCGATGCTCGGCGCGTACGTGCTCGCCGGTGAGCTCGCCACGCACGACGACCACCGCGAGGCGTTCGCCGAGTTCGAGCGGCAGCTGCGGCCGTCGGCGAAGATCGGGCACGGGCAGGCGAAGCGGGCCGGCAGCTTCCTGGCGCCGGGGTCACGCTCGGGGATCTGGCGGCGCAACCTGATGTGCAAGGTCATGTTCGCCGGGCCGATCGGGGCCTGGTTCAACAAGATGACCATGCGGTCTTCGGACATCGTCAAGCTGAAGAAATACGCGTGAGCTCCGCGACGGCCTCGTCCTCGACGGTCTGGAGCCTGCTCGCGTGCGCGAGCGACACCGCACGCTCGAAGTGCGCGACCGCCTCGGCGGTGGCGCCTTCGAGCGCGGCGACGCGGCCGAACTCGAGGAAGATCTGGGTGCGCGCGTTCGCGTTCACCCAGTCTTCGGTGCACAGCGCGAGCGCCCGCTCCTGGAGTTCGCGTGCCTTTTTCAGGTCACCCCGCAGCCGGGCCAACTCGCCGAGACCGGACCACGCGACCGCCACCGTCGCGGGCACGCCCGCTCGCTCGCCGTACTCGGCGGACTGTTCGAACGAAGCTTCCGCTTCCTCCGGCCGCCCGGCACGGAGCAACCGCGCGGCGGCCCGTGAGGTGAGGTCGGCGAGCTCCTCGATGGCGTTGAGCTCGCGCATGACGTCGAGCGCCTCGGCGGTCATCGCCAGCGCGCGGGTGTGGTCGCCGGACGCGTCGGCGAACGCGGCCAGCGCGTCGAGGCACTGCGCGAGACCCCAGCGTTCACCGAGGTGCCGGAAAACGGCCAGCCCCTCTTCGACCAGCTGATCCGCGGCGTCCAGCTCACCGCCGGTGAACCAGGCGACGTAGCCGGTGCTGAACTTGAGCATCGCCTGGAACCACGGATCGGGGTTCTCGGCGAACGCCTTCCGCATCGGCGAGATCGGCTCACCCTCGACCGGCGGCCCCTCGAACAGCGCCCACGCGACGACGACGTACGGCTGCCGCAGCGCACCGATCCGGCTCATGATTTCGCGGGCGCGGGCGATGTGCTTTTCGAGACCACCCTGCCCGCCCGCGGCCGTGTGCAACACGCAGAGGACGTACTCCTCTTCGCAGTCCGCCGGCTCGACGAGCTCGATCAGCCGCGCGGTCAGCGGGACGATCTCAGTACGCGTACCGCTGAGATACCAGTACCAGGACAGCGCACTGACCAGCGACAATGCCAACTCGACGTCGTGCTCGACGGCCCAGCGCAAGGTGGCCAAGAAGTTGCCATGCTCGGCTTTGAGCCTGTCCATCCAGTCGAGCTGCTCGGCCCGGCGCAGATGCGGATCGGCGGTACGGGCCAGTTCGAGGAAGTACTCGGCGAACGCGCGGTGGACGTTTTCCGTCCGCCCCTCGGCACAGAACACCCGGATCGTGTCGAGCATCCGATACCGGCCGCCGGAGGCTTCGACGAACGACTTGTCGACCAGGCTCGCGAGATCGTCGACCGTGCCGCCGCAGACCCGCTCGGCCGCTTCGAGTGTCGCGCCGCCCGCGAAGACGGACAGTTTCGCGGCCAGTGCCCGCTCGTCCGGTTCGAGCAGTTCCCAGCTCCACTCGACGACCGCACGCAACGTCTGATGCCGGGGCGCCGCGGTCCGGCTGCCCCGCGTGAGCAGCTGGAACCGGTCGTCGAGCCGGGTGGCCAATTCTTGGACAGTCAGCGAACGCAGCCGCGCGGCCGCCAGTTCGATCGCGAGCGGCAGGCCGTCGAGCGCCTGGCAGACGCGCGCGACGGTCTCGTCGGCGACGAACCCGGGAGACACCGCTCGCGCGCGATCGGTGAACAGCCGGACAGCGGGTTCCGGTGACAACGGCGGCACCGGGGACAGCACCTCACCGGTGATCCCGAGCGCCTCGCGGCTGGTGGCCAAGATTTTGACACCCGGGCATCCGCCCAGCATGAGGTGCACGAGCCGGGCGGCGTCGGCGACCACGTGTTCGCAGTTGTCGAGCACGAGCAGTAGCTCACGCCCGGCGAGCGCGGCGAGCAACCGGCCCTCCACGTCGGCCGGACCCGGCGCGGCGAGCAGGCCGGATTCACGCAAGCCCAGCGCGGCCATGACGGCCTGCGCGACGCCACCGGTCAACGGGGCCAAGTCGACGAAGCAGGCTTCGTAACCCCGAGCGGCCTCGATCGCGAGCCTGGTCTTTCCGGCGCCACCCGGTCCGAGCAAGGTCACCAGCCGGGAGTCACGGAGACGCTCGTTCACGGCCTGAAGGTCGTCTTCGCGGCCGACGAAGCTGGTGAACTGCGCGGGCAACGCGGGCGCCTGGCGCTGGTCCCCGCGCAGCAGCGCGACGTGCGCCGCGGCCAGCTCCGCCGACGGATCGGCGCCCAGTTCTTCGGCCAGCAAGCTGCGGATGTCTTCAAATTCGGCCAGTGCCTCGGCCTGCCGTCCCGCGGCGTAGAGCGCGCGCATGAGCAGGCCGCGCAAACGTTCGCGGAGCGGGTATTTGACGATCTCGGCCCTGAGCCCGGCGATCAGCTCGCTCGGGTCGAGGTGCGCCTCGGCGCAGTCTTCGACGGCGACGATCCGGAGTTCCTCCAGCCGCGTCGCCTGTCCCTCGGCGAAGGGTGCGTCGATATCGGCCAGCGCCGGACCCCGCCACAACGCGAGCGCGTCGCCGAGCAGGGCGGTGGCTTCTTTTCGGTCACCGGCCGCGAGCGCCCGTTTGCCTTCGGCGGCGAGCCTGGTGAAGACGTGGACGTCGACGTCGTCGCGGTCGACGGCGAGCCGGTAGCCGGCGGGGTGCAGTTCGATCAGGCTCGCGTCGCCGAGCTTGCCCCGTAGTCGCGAGACCTGGGACTGCAGCGCGTTCGCGGCGCCGGCCGGAGGCTCCTCGCCGTAGAGCGCGTCGATGAGCCGCTCGGCGCTGACGATCTGACCGGCGTCGAGCAGCAGCGCCGCGAGCAACGACCGCGGACGCGGACCACCCACCGGCACCGGCGCCTCGAGCGCCCCCAGAATCCCGAACCTCACGACCTCGATTCTGTCCTAAGTGGGCCGGCGTACCTCAGCTGGCGGTAGCGCGAGCCTTGGTTTAATGCGAATAATATTCGCGTCCTGTCTCTGAGGGGGATTCTCGAAGAGGAGAATCGATGCCGCCGAACCGCATCGTCAGCGCACTGGCCATCACCTTGCTGAGCACCACGCTCGTCCCCGCGGTCTCGCAGGCGGCCGCGCTCAAGGACGTCGTGCTCGTGGGCAACGCGCAGTCAGGCACCGTGAGCTTCCTGGATTCGACCACCTTCGCCAACCTCGGCTACGTCAACGTCATCCCCGACCTGCAAGAGCGCCTCAACGCGATGAACCCCGTCGAGCGCGCCGGCTACGAGACGGTCAAAGCCGTCGAAGGCGGCGACCGGTTCGTCGACGACCTGGCACTGTCCCCCGACGGCCGCAAGCTGTACGTGTCACGCGGCAACCTCGACGACGTCGCCGCCTTCGACCTCGGCTCCGGCGCCGAGCTCTGGCACACCCGGCTCGAAGGCTTCCACGCCGACCACGCGGCGCTGTCCCCCGACGGCACCCGCTTCGTCGTCTCGGCGACCACCGCGGGCAAGGCCCAGGTGCTCGACACCGCGACCGGCCAGATCACCGGCTCGTTCCAGACCGGCACGTACCCGCACCAGAACGACTTCTCCGCGGACGGCCGCTACATCTACAACTCCAGCATCGGCACCGTTTCGCTGCCCAAGTGGATGGAATGGGCCAAAGGCGACTTCCTCCTGACCAAGGTCGACGCCGCGACGCTGCAGGTGGTCAAGACCTGGCGCTTCCCGCACGGCATCCGGCCGAACCTGGTCGCACCGGACGGCCACACCTTCTACGCGCAGCTGTCCTACCTGAACGGATTCGTGAAGTACGACCTGAACTCGTCGCAGATCGTCAACACGGTGAACATGCCGTTCTCACCCGCGGGCGCGGCGCTGAAGCCTGACGACTACCCGAAGAACTCGGCGCACCATGGACTCGCGCTGTCCGGTGACGGCTCGCGGCTGTGCGACGTCGGCACGATCGACGACTATGTCGCTTTGGTGTCCACCTCGGACCTGAGCACGGCGGCGACGGTCAACTACCCCGTCGGCAGCCTGCCGTACTGGGGCACCACGACGGCCGACGGCCGCTACTGCTTCGTCTCGCTGAGCAACCGCAACGAGGTCTCGGTGGTCGATTACGCGACTGGCCAAGAAAAAGCCAGGGTCCAGGTCGGCGTCTTCCCTCAGCGTGAGCGCGCGGCCAAGGTCGACCCGAGCGTCCTGCGGTAGAACGACTCGTGAGCGTTGCGGGCGGCTAGAACCGGGTTGACACCGCCCGCAACGCTCACGAGCCCTTAGTCCCGCTCGATGAGGTGACCCACCACGTCCGGCCCCGGGTGCGCGTGCCCCGAGCCGTCGCGCCGCATGTCCACCTCGGGCAGTTCCACCGGATCGCCGTTCGCACCGGCGCCCGCGGGACGCTGGCCGATCCAAGCCACCCGCAAACCACCTTCACCCTTGAGGAAGCGCTGCGCGCGGACACCGCCGGTCGCGCGGCCCTTCGCCGGGTACTCGCTGAACGGCGTCACCTTCACGCTCATGCCGGTCGACGTGACCACCATCGGCTCGCCGTGCTCTTCGTCGTCCGTGCGGATGGCGCCGAAGAAGACCGCGGTCGCGTCACCGCTGAGGTTGATACCCGCCATGCCGCCCCCCTTGAGACCCTGCGGCCGGACCAGCGACGCCGCGTACCGCAGCAGCGAGGCCTCCGAGGACACGAAAGCGAGCGTTTCGGAACCGTCGGTGAGCCAAGTGGCCCCGATGATCTCGTCGCCGTCCTTGAGACTGATGATCTCGAACTCGTCGGAGCGAACGGGCCATTCGGGCGCGCACACCTTGACCACGCCCAGCTTCGTGCCGACCGCGAGACCGGGCGAACCAGCGCCCTGCTCACCGAGTGGCGCGATGCCGACCACCTTCTCGCCCTTTTCCAGCGGGACCAGCTCGCGCGCCGCCATACCGCCGCGCAGCGAAACCGTGCCGACCTGCTCGGGCAGCACCGGCAGCGGCAGCACGTCGGTCTTGAACGCGCGGCCGCGGTTGGTCACCAGCAGCACCTGTCCGCGTGCCGTCGAGTGCACCACCGCCTGGACGGCGTCATGCTTCACGCGGCCGTTGCGCCGTCGCGCTTCCGAAGACTCCTCCGACTCGGCCGCGGTACGCGCGACCAGGCCGGTGGCCGAAAGAATGACCTGGCACGGGTCGTCCTCGACCTCCAGCGGGCCGGATGGCTTCGAAGCGGCCAGCACCTCCTTGAGGTCACCGTCGATCAGCGCGGTGCGGCGCTCGGTGGTGAAGTCCTTGGCCACCTTGGCGAGCTCGGCCGAGACGACCTTCTTCAGCACGGACTCGTCGTCGAGGATCTTCGACAGCTCGGCGATCTCGTCGCGCAGCTTGTCCTGCTCGGCCTCGAGCTCGATCTTGTCGTACTTGGTGAGGCGCCGCAGCGGCGTGTCCAGGATGTACGTCGCCTGGATCTCCGACAGCTTGAACGACTTCATCAAGCCGTCCTTCGCGGCCTGCGCGTTGTCGCTGTTGCGGATCAGGCGGATGACCTTGTCGATGTCGAGCAGCGCCCGCAGCAGGCCCTCGACCAGGTGCAAACGGTCCTCACGCTTGCGCTTCTGGAACCGCGTGCGCCGGGTGACGACCTCGTACCGGTGCGCGAGGAAGACCTCCAGCAGCGCCTTGAGCCCGAGCGTCTGCGGCTGCCCGTCGACCAGCACCAGGTTGTTGATGCCGAACGACTGCTCCAGCGGCGTCAGCCGGTACAGGTCCGCGAGCAGCGCCTGCGGGTTGACGCCGACCTTGCATTCGATGACCAGCCGCGTGCCGTTCTCGCGGTCCGTGAGGTCCTTGACGTCCGCGATCCCGGTGAGCCGCTTGGACTTGTTGACCTCGTCGGTGATCTTCTCGATGATCTTTTCCGGCCCGACGCCGTACGGCAGCTCGGTGACCGTGATCGCCTGGCGTCCCCGGCTGCCTTCCAGCGGCCCGGTGTCGCACTTGGCGCGCATGCGGACCACGCCGCGGCCGGTCTCGTACGCCTTGCGCACCTCGTCGAGCCCGAGCAGCATCCCGCCGGTCGGCAGGTCGGGACCCGGCACGAACTCCATCAGCTTGTCGAGCGTCGCCGTCGGGTGGTGGATCAGCCACCGCGCGGCCGCGACCGTCTCGCCGAGGTTGTGCGGGATCATGTTGGTGGCCATGCCGACCGCGATCCCGGACGTGCCGTTGACGAGCAGGTTCGGGAACGCCGCCGGCAGCACGGTCGGCTCCATCAGCGAGCCGTCGTAGGTCGGCCGGAAGTCGACGGTGTCCTCGCCGAGCTCCCCGACCAGCGCCACCGCCTCGGCCGAAAGCCGGGCCTCGGTGTACCGGGAAGCAGCGGGACCATCGTCGGGGGACCCGAAGTTGCCGTGCCCGTCGACGAGCGGCACGTTCAGCGAAAAGTCCTGCGCCATGCGGACCATGGAGTCGTAGATGGCCGAGTCACCGTGCGGGTGGTACTTGCCCATCACGTCGCCCACGACGCGCGACGACTTCACATACGCGTGCGTGGGCCGGTAACCCTGCTCGTTCATCGAGAACAGGATGCGGCGGTGCACCGGCTTGAGCCCGTCGCGCGCGTCCGGGAGCGCGCGCGAGTGGATGACCGAGTACGCGTACTCCAGGTAGGAGTCCTCGATCTCCGTCTTCAGCGGGTTCTCGAAGACGTTCGCCCCCGCTTGGTCGAACGCGGACGAGTCCACCTTGGTGCTGGTGCCCTTACGGCGTGCCACTGCGAAACTCCTTGGTAGCTAACGAAAACTCAGGCGTCGATCGCGTCTTGGTCGACCCGGTCCGACGACTCGACCAGCCAGTTGCGGCGCGGCTCGACCTTCTCGCCCATCAGCAGTTCGAGCGCGGACTCCGCGGCCTCGGCGTCGTCCCAGGTGATCCGGCGGACCGACCGGGTGGCCGGGTTCATCGTGGTGTCCCACAGCTCGTCGGCGTCCATCTCGCCGAGGCCCTTGAACCGCTGCACCGGCTTGACGATCTGCTTGCCGGCCTTCTCCAGCGCGGCGACCGTGGTCTCCATCTCGCGCTGGGTGTAGGTGAACCTGGTCTCCGCGTTGCGGCCCTTGGCGACCACCTTGTGCAGCGGCGGCATCGCGGCGAACAGCCTGCCGTCCTCGATCACCGGCCGCAGGTACTTGGCGAACAGCGTGATCAGCAGCGTCCGGATGTGCGAGCCGTCGACGTCGGCGTCGGCCATCAGGATGACGCGGCCGTAGCGCATGGTCGACATGTCGAACGTCCGCCCGCTGCCCGCGCCCAGCACCTGGACGATGGACGCGATCTCGGCGTTCTTCAGCGTGTCGCCGAGGCTGGCCTTCTGGACGTTCAAGATCTTGCCACGCAAGGGAAGCAGCGCCTGGTACTCGGAGACGCGCGCCATGCGCGCCGAGCCGAGCGCGCTGTCACCCTCGACCAGGAACAGCTCACTGCGCGAGATGCCCGTGGTGCGGCAGTCGACCAGCTTCGGCGGCATCGCGGCGCCCTCCAGCGCCGTCTTGCGCCGGGCCGCGTCCTTCTGGTGCTTCTGGGTCAGGCGCACGCGGGCCGCGTCGACGACCTTCTGCAGGACGACCTTGGCCTCGGACTTGGTCCGCTTGTCTTCCGTCCACGCCTTGATGTGCTGGTCGACGATGCCCTGGATGACCCGTGTGATGCCCGCCGTGGACAGCTCGTCCTTGGTCTGCGAGGTGAACTGCGGCTCCGGGAGGCGCACGTGGATGACCGCGGTCATGCCCTCGAGCACGTCCTCGATCGTCGGCGGGTCTTCCTTCGGCTTGAGCAGGCCGCGGGTCTTGGAAATGGCTTCCTGGATGGCTTTCGCGGCCGCGCGGTCGAAACCGCGGCGGTGCGTGCCGCCGTGGAGGTTGCGGATCGTGTTGGTGAAGCACTCGATCGTGCGCTCGTAGCCGGTGCCCCAGCGCAGCGCGACCTCGACCTCGGCGCGGCGCTCCACCTTCGACTGCATGACGCCGTTCTCGTCGGCGGCGTTCTCGCGGTAGGTGCCCTCGCCGTTGATCAGGAGGGTTCCCGAGACCGGCTTTTCCCCGTCCGGCGCGAGGAACTCGACCATGTCGGCCAGGCCGTGCGGGTAGTGGAAGGTCTCCTCGCCGATCTCGCCGGTGACCGCGTGCCGCAGCACGTATGTGACGCCCGGCACCAGGAACGCCGTGTTGCGCAGCTTCGACCGGACGGCCTCGACGTCCAGCGTGGCGCCGTTCTCGAAGTAGCGCGCGTCGTACCAGTAACGGATGGAGGTGCCGGTGCGCTCGCCGCGCTTCATCTTGCCGGTGATCTGGAGACCGGACTGCTTGGTGAACTTGGCCTTCGGGCCCGGCCCGTCGAACACCCCTGGCACGCCCTGCGCGAAGGACATCTGGTGGATCTTGCCGTCGAGCTTGACCGTGACGTCGAAGCGCAGTGACAGCGCGTTGACCGCCGACGCGCCGACACCGTGCAGGCCACCCGAGGTCTTGTAGCCGGAGCCGCCGAACTTGCCGCCGGCGTGGAGCCTGGTCAGCACCAGCTCGACCCCGGACAGGCCGGACTTGGCGTGCACCCCGGTCGGGATGCCGCGGCCGTCGTCGTCGACCTGGACGCTGCCGTCGGCGTGCAGCGTGACCACGATCTTCGACGCGTGGCCCGCGACGCCCTCGTCGGTCGAGTTGTCGACGATCTCGCTGAACAGATGGTTGATGCCGCGGCTGTCGGTCGACCCGATGTACATACCGGGCCGCTTCCGAACCGCTTCCAGACCCTCGAGATGGGTCAGGTCGTCGGCCCCGTAGAGGGTCTCAGCAGAAGCAGTCACAGGGTCGTTTCTCCCAGATAGCGGACAAGCAGCGGCGCCGAACCGGCATCCCACCGCAACAGAGGGTATCCCCGGAGCCCGACAGTTCCGCGCATTGGAGCGTGACCAGCGGGTTCGCGCGGACGGTGGCCGGCACCCGGTCGGTCATTCTACGTTCGGGACATGATCAGATCTCTGACCGTACTCACCGTCACAGTGTCGGCCATGGTGCTAGCGGCGCCCGCGTACGCGGCTACCAGCGATGATGACATCCGGACCGCGCGCGTCGACCGGGCCGCCGTCGCCCGCCTGCAGGCCGCGCCGGACCTGAAGCAGGCCATCATCGACCACACCGCGTGGCTGACAGATCCGAAGGGTCCCCGGCTCGCGGTGTTCCCGACCGAATACGGCCGCACGAGCGCGCCCGCGTCGGCATGGGCCTCGGCGTGGAACGAGGTCGTCGCGCTGGCGCCGAGCGCGAACCAGCAGAACATGAAGGACCAGTTCCGCTGTCACTACGACTTCGCGCGGGCCACCGCGCCGGACAAGCCGAGCTGGAACCTCGAGCAGTGGCGTCCGGACGTCGGCTACCTCGCGACCGTTCTCGCTCAGTGCAACCCTAGCTAGTCCCACTCACCGAAGGCCGCGTTCATGCACGTGAACGCGGCCTTCTTGCTGCCCAAAGGTCTGGACCAACGTTATCTCGTCAGTTAATTTAATACGTGAATTTTAGAGACGGCGTCGTCTAGGAGGCCCCCGGCATGCGCGTAAGAAGCAAGCTCACCCTCAGCCTTTTGGCAGGCGCGTTGCTACTGGGGTCGCACACCCCGGCGCTCGCCGCCGGGCCCGCGTACCAGAACGCGTGGCTGCCGGTGCGGGTCAGGGTGAACGACCTGCTCTCCCGGATGACGCTCGACGACAAGCTCGGCCAGATGACGCAGC
Source organism: Amycolatopsis sp. NPDC059657 (assembly GCF_042734395.1). Lineage (NCBI taxonomy): Bacteria > Bacillati > Actinomycetota > Actinomycetes > Pseudonocardiales > Pseudonocardiaceae > Amycolatopsis > Amycolatopsis sp. NPDC059657. The sequence continues at coordinate 119,202 of NZ_JBHWEB010000014.1, forward strand.
CGGAGCGTCTCGGCATCACCGACCCTGCCGACGTGGCCAAGTACCGGATCGGCTCGCTGCTCTCCGGTGGCAGCTCGCAGCCCACCCCGAACACCCCGGCGTCCTGGGCCGATATGTACGACGGCTTCCAGAAGACGGCGCTCACCACCCCGCTGAGCATCCCGCTGATCTACGGCGTCGACGCCGTGCACGGCCACAACGGCGTCTACGGCGCGACCGTGTTCCCGCACAACATCGGCCTCGGCGCCACGCGGAACCCGCACCTCGCGGAGCGGATCGGGCACGCCACGGCCGAAGAGGTCGCGGGCACCGGCATCGACTGGAACTTCTCGCCCTGCCTCTGCGTGGCGCGCAACGACCGCTGGGGCCGCACCTACGAGTCCTTCGGCGAGGTGCCGGAGCTGGCCGTGTCGATGAGCTCGATCATCACCGGCATGCAGGGCTGGTCGCTCAGCAGCCCGTCGTCCGTGGTCGCCACCGCCAAGCACTTCATCGGTGACGGCGGGACCACCGGCGGCAAGGACCAGGGCGAGACCACGCTGCCGGAGTCCGAGCTCCGCAAGATCCACCTGCCGCCGTTCAAGGCGGCCGTCGACCGCGGGGTCGGCACGGTGATGATCTCGTACAGCAGCTGGAACGGCGTCAAGATGCACGGCCAGTCGTACCTGATCAACAACGTGCTCAAGGGCGAGCTGGGCTTCAAGGGCTTCGTGATCTCCGACTACAACGGGATCGACCAGATCGACGGCCAGAAGGGCTTCACCCCCGCCGAGGTCACCGCGTCCATCAACGCGGGCATCGACATGGTGATGGTGCCGTTCGAGTTCAAGAAGTTCATCGACACGCTGCGTGGCGAGGTGCAGGCCGGGCACGTCACGATGGCCAGGATCGACGACGCGAACCGCCGCATCCTGACCAAGAAGTTCGAGCTCGGCCTGTTCGAGAAGCCGCTGACCGACCGCAGGCTCACCTCGACCATCGGCAGCAAGGAACACCGCGCGCTCGCCCGCCAGGCCGTGCGCGAGTCCCAGGTGCTGCTTAAGAACGAGCACGGCGTCCTCCCGCTTAACAAGCACGAGAAGGTCTTCGTCGCGGGTAAGAACGCGAACGATATCGGCAACCAGGCAGGCGGCTGGACCGTCGGCTGGCAGGGCACGAGCGGACCGGTGACCCCGGGAACCACGATCCTGCAAGGAATGCAGAAGGCGTCGAAGAACGTGACGTTCAGCAAGGACGGCACGGGCATCGACAAGAGCTACGACGTCGCGGTCGCTGTGGTGGGCGAGACGCCGTACGCCGAGGGCAAGGGCGACCGGCCGCAGGGCATGGGCCTCGACCAGACCGATCTCGACACGCTCAAGAAGCTGAAGGACAGCGGCGTGCCGACGGTCGTGGTGCTGGTCTCCGGACGTCCGCTGGACATCGCCGCACAGCTCCCCGACTGGGACGGCCTGGTCGCCTCCTGGCTGCCCGGCACCGAGGGCGACGGCGTGTCCGACGTGCTCTTCGGCGCGTACAACCCGACCGGGAAGCTGCCGGTCACCTGGATGAAGAGCGCGGACCAGCAGCCGATCAACGTCGGCGACGGCCAGACCCCGCTGTTCCCGTTCGGCTATGGGCTCCGCTACCGCAAGCACTTCTGAGCAGGAAGGTCCCCACCTTGTTCAAAAGAAAGCTCACGAAAATACTGGCGTTCTTCGTCGCTTGCCTAGCCTTGGCCACCACCCCGGCGTTCGCGCGTCCCGAAGCGCCCGCGTTCAAAGTGCTCGCGTTCTACAACTACGTCGACGACCAGGCGCACGTCTCCTTCTACAAGGAGGCCAACCCCTGGTTCACGAACCTGGGCAACCAGAACAACTTCAGCTACACCGCCACCACCGACTGGAACCAGCTGAACACCATCACCGCCTCGCAGTATCAGGTGGTCATGTTCCTCGACGACCTGCCGCACACGGCGTCGCAGCGCGCCGGGTTCGAGCGATACATGCGCAGCGGCGGCGGCTGGTTCGGCTTCCACGTTTCGGCGTACAACGAGGACCCGAACAGCTGGGCCTGGTACCACAGCCAGTTCCTGGCGACCGGCAGGTTCCGCAACAACACCTGGGGCCCGACCAAGGCCGTGCTGAAGGTCGAGGACCAGACTCACCCGTCGACCACGCGCCTCGGCGCGAAGTTCACCTCGGCGGTGAGCGAGTGGTACAGCTGGAACAACGACCTGCGCACCAACCCGGACATCAAGATCCTGGCTTCGGTCGACCCGTCGAGCTTCCCGCTCGGCACCGACCCCGACCAGAGCTGGTACAGCGGGTACTACCCGATCATGTGGACGAACAAGAACTACAAGATGCTCTACGCCAACTTCGGCCACAACGCGATGAACTACCAGACGAACACCCCGCTCTCGTCGACCTTCGAGAGCGAGACGCAGAACAAGTTCCTCCTCGACGGCCTGCTCTGGCTCGGCGGCGGCACCACCCCGCCTGCCGACCCCGACCAGCCGTCGCCTTCGGCCTGGTATTCCGTGGTGAACAAGGGCAACGGCAAGTGCGTCGACGCCAAGGCGGCGGGCACGGCCAACGGCACGGCGATCCAGCAGTACACCTGCAACGCGAGTTTCGCGCAGCAGTACCAGTTCCAGCCGACGAGCGGTGGCTTCACGCGCGTCAACAACCGGAACAACCCGGCGCAGGTGATCGACGTGTCCGGGGTGTCCACATCGGACAACGCGCTGCTGCACCTGTGGGCTTACGGCGGCGGTGACAACCAGCAGTGGCAGGCGGTTCCGGAGGGCGGCGGGTACTTCCACTTCGTCAGCCGGAACACCCCGAAGTGCCTCACGGTGCCGAACGGGTCGACCGCGGACAGCGTCCAGCTGGTGCAGCTGACCTGCAACGGCGGGGCCGCGCAGTCGTTCAAGCTCACCCAGCAGTAGCGGCACGAGCGAACGCCCCGCTCTGGTCTTCGAGCGGGGCGTTTCGTATGCTTCGGGCACTTGCGCCTGGGGGGCCATCATGATGCTGAGGATCCGGACGAAGATCGCGCTGCTCGCCGGCGTGCTCGTGCTGGCGGCGGTGGCCGTCGTGGTGGTGATCCGGTCGACCGGGGAGAGCGGCGAGCCCGCCCCGTCGACGGCGGCGCCGGTGGAGGCGGTGCAGGCGGCACCGCCCACCAGTTCGGCGACGAGCCCGCCGCCGCGGACCGAGCATGACAAACTCGACGGAAACCAGCTGTTCGTCGCCGGGGTCACGCCGGACAAGGTGAGCTGCGCGCTACCGAAGGCCACCGTACGCGCCGACATCGAGCCGTTCCTGCGCGCCGAACTGAAATGCCTGGACGACGCCTGGCGACCGGTGCTGGAACGCGCGGGCGCGCCGTTCGAGAGCACCGAGATCGCACTGGATCCGACCCTGTGCCGGTTCGATCCCGCGGAACGTGGCCCGCACTACTGCGCTCGGGACAACAAGTTTTATGTGTCCCCCGCCAAGATCGCCGAGGAAGGCTTCGAACGGGCGTTCCTGATCGGCCTGCTCAGCCAGCGCTACGGCAATCACCTCATGGACCTCGTGGGCATCAACGACGCCAGGGCGAACCTGCCGCAGGCCGCGACGACCGAAGCCGCGAAGCAAGAAAACCTGCGGCGTGCCATCCTGCTGACCGACTGCCTCTCCGGCATGTCGCTCGCAGCGCTGACCAGCGGCGGTTCCCTCACCGACGCCGAAGCCCGCAAGATCATCACCGGCTGGCAGAACGCGATCGGGGACCCCGACGGCGCGACCAAGAAGAACGTGGGGAAGTGGCTCAACGCCGGTTTCGCCGCCAAGGACGCTTCCGCCTGCAACACCTGGGCCGCGTCGAGCGCCGACGTCGCCTAGGCGCGGCAGGCTCAGCCCAGCACGACCCTGTCCCGGCCGGAGTTCTTGGCCGCGTAGAGGCCGGTGTCGGCCGCCATGAGCAGATCGGTCAGCTCCTCGGCGTTGTCCGGGTAGACCGCCGCCCCGATCGACGCGCTGAGCCCGCTCACCGTCGACATCGACGCAGCGCCGATGTCCGGCACCTCCACCGTCACCGCCGCGATGCCAGCCCGGATCCGCTCGGCCACCGCCAAGGTCTCCTTGCCGCCCGCGCCGGGCAGCAGCACCGCGAACTCCTCGCCGCCGTAGCGGCCGACGAAGTCGTGACTGCGGACCTGGTCCCTGATCGCGGTGGCCGTCGCGCGCAGCACCTCGTCTCCCGCGAGATGGCCGTAGCGGTCGTTGATGCGCTTGAAGTGGTCGAGGTCGACGATCAGCACGCCGACGGTCGAGGTGAGCCGCCGCGCGCGCACCAGCTCACGCTGCCCGACCTCGTGCCAGAACGAGACGTCGACGAGCCCGGTCTTCGAGTCGGTGCGCGAGGCCGCCTGCAGCTGCGGCAGCAACAGGCCCAGCTGCAACGCGAGCGGGGTCAGCATCATCACCGGGAGCAGCCACGGCCGGACGGTCATCACCAGCGCGATCCCGCAGCCGAGGCCGACGGCGCCGCCGATCACCAGCACGTCGGAGAGGTTGCCGAGCGCCCTGCGGCCGGGATTGGCCGGATTGGTCGCGATGATCATGAGCACGACCATCGCGTAGTTCACCGCGAAGTAGACGATCCCGGCCAGCAGCAGCGTGATCATGCCGCCGAAGCCGTCGATCAACGGCGGATAAGGCGCGAAGTGGCCGGACGTGCCCGAGTAGAGGACGCCGCCCGCGGCGGCGCACGCCAGTACCACCGTGGCGGCGGAGAAGACCTTGCGGTGCAGCACGGACCGGCGGCGGTACACCCGCACCCACGAATGCGCGTAGCTCACCGCGATGACGACCGCGACCAGTGGCGGCGGCAGCAGCAACAGCGCGGCGAAGATCCAGATGGACTGCAGGTGCATATGCGGGCTGCCGTCCGCGCCGAGTTCGCGGATGCGCTCGATGCCGCGTGCGGCTTCCAGATGCGCGAGTTCCGCGACGAGCAGGAGACCACACCACGCGAGTGCACGGGGAGTGATCGGCGTCAGGGTCGCCGTTACCCCGAGGGTGGCCACCGCGGCGATTTCGACTACGAAGAGGTAGCAGAGCACCGGCCGCGTCAGCGACCACAACGGCCAGCGGCGCGGATCGAGACCACTCGGCGGCCTGACCTTGCTGGGCAAGGCGGCCCGAGCACGGGAAAATCCCATGCGGGCACCCCTTTCTCCCCCGGGGGAACCCGCAATGGTAATCGCGTGTAAGCGCAGTGTCATTAGTCCAGGTGGGCGGCCTCTCTCGGCCGCCTACGTTTCTATGCCGTGGAGGCAGCCATGATCAAGTCCTCGTCTTCGCCTCGCACCGGCCGTCCGACCGACTGGGCTCGCCCCACGGATTGGTCGCGCTTCTGAGTGGTTTGGAAGGCTCGTGAGTGATTCCACCCGATAGGTCATTCACGAGCCTTTCCATGCCAGCCCGGCACCCGCGGCGGCGGCTACTCCCAGCAACCCCGCCGCGGCGACCACCTGATGCGGTGCGTAACCGTCGGCGGCGACGCCCGCCAGCACGACACCCATTCCCTGAGCGACTCTCAACGCGGTCACGGCGAGCCCGAAGGCCTGACCGCGCACGTGATCCGGCACCGCGGTGACGAACAACGTCGACGCGGTCAGGTTGTACGCGCTCGCGGCGCCGGAACAGCACCACAGCACGAGCACGGCGCCGAGCCCCGGGTCGAAGGCGCACCCCAGCAGCGGCGCGCACGACGCGATCGCCATCGGCACCATCCATCGCACCCGCACCACCTCGGGCAGCCGGGCCAGCAGCGCCATCCCCACCACATTCCCGACCGCGTAGGACGCCAGCAGCAGCCCGACCGCGACCGCCCCGCCGCCGAGTTCGGCCGCGTACGGCGCCGCGACGGCCTCACCCGCGATGTAGAAACCCGAAACGCACGCCAGCGCGACCAGCGCACGCAGCCGGCGATCACGCCACACCAGCGCCAGGCCGCCGACGATCCGTCCACGCCACCGCAGCCCCGACGACGCCGGCCGATGCCGCAGTCCCCCGCCGATCAGCACCGCCGACGCGGCGAACGTGCCCGCGTCGACCACCAGCGCGCCGCCGGGGCCGAGCCACGCGACCAGCACACCGCCGGTCGCGAAGCCGAGCACCTGCGCGGCCTGGGTGGTCATCGAAAAGACCGCGGTACCGGCGACGAACCGCGCACCCGGCAACACCTGAGGCAGCACCGCCGCGCGCGCCGCGGCCCACGGCGTGTTAGCCAGCTGCACGACCAGCAGCAGCGCGCCGACGAGCGGCAGTGGCGTGCCCGGCACGGCCATGAACGCGACGAGTGTCATCCGCAGCAGATCCGCGGTCACCATCACCGATCGGCGCGGATAGCGATCGGCCAGCCCGGACAGCAGCGGCCCGCCGAGCAGGTCGGGCAGCAACGTGATCGCATATGCGGCAGCCGCCCAGCCCGCCGACGCGGTCCGGTCGAACACGAGCACCGAAAGCGCCACCCGCGCCAGCTGGTCACCCGCGACGGAAACGAGCTGCGCGGCGAACAACGCACGGAATTCGGCGACGGCGAACACCTCCCGGAACCGCGCGCCGCCATCGGGAACCATCGCCGCTCCGGACCGTCGAGGGGCTTTCCACCAGTAACACAAGGGAAATCCCCGCCCGCAATCAGCCATCCAGGGTGCGCACGCCCCGATCCCCGTCACGTGCTGACACCACGACTGGGCCACTCGTGTTCCCGCCGCCGGACGCGCGGGAGTCCGAGCCGAGCCTTTCGGGGTCGTGAGTGTTTAGACCGGTTAGAACCGGCCGTGTAACTAGTCAGGTCTCTGTCGCGTGGTGGTCGTCGTTCTGCGATGATCACCGCGTGACCGGGAGTGAGCGTCCGTCGTATGACGAGCTTGCTGC
>NZ_JBHWEB010000015.1:0-13794 GCF_042734395.1 Amycolatopsis sp. NPDC059657
CTGGTGAAGTCCTGGCCGTCCTTCCAGCTGCCGCCGACCTCGCTCATCCACAACGGCTTCGCGGCGCCCTTCGCCAGGTCACGCGGGATCGGGCGATTGCCCGTGCCGTAGGTGTGCACGTTCAGCCGCGTGGCCTTGGCGCGCGCATCGGCTGACCAGCCGTTCCAGTCCGCCGCGAAGAGGTCCGGGCTGGTCTCGTCCGGTGCGGAGACGCTCGCGCGCAGGCCTGCCGCGGACAGCGCACCGGCCATCGCCGGGATCAGCTGGGACTGGACCGACGGCCCGATATGCGCGCCTTCCTGCCTGCCGCCGGTCGGGTTGCCGTCGGTGCCGAGGGTGGTCTTCCAGTAGTCGGTGTTGGGCTCGTTCAGCGCGTTCACCGAGTCGAACTTGATGTGGTGCGCCCGTTCGAGCGTTTTGGCGACCTGGGCGAGATACGCCGTGAAGTCACCGATCTTCTCGGTGCGCAGCTGTTCGTCGGTCGCCTTGAAACCGCCCGAGACGTACCCGGACACGGTGTGGAAGTACGGCGGCGAGTTGCTGAACGCCTCCCACTTCGTGATGTTCTCCTTGATCCGGTCGACCCACCAGCGCTGGTTCGGGTCCGCCGCGGGGTCGAACTCGGCCGGGTCGCCGGGCGTCCACCACTCCTTGTCCGCCCTGGTCGTGCCGGGCGGTGCCTTCCACCAGCCGGGGATCGCGCCGCCGGGGCGCAGGTAGGCGGGGACGTCCGGGGCGTTGCCGCCGCCGATGTTGAACCTGGCGATGGTGAAGTTCAGCCCGTCCGGGCCGAAGACCATGTCGGCGAGCTTGGTGCGGATCGCTTCCGGATAGCCGCCGGTCGCCTCGGCCATCCAGGCGAGGCTGGCGCCCCAGCCATCGAACGGCTGACCCCGGTAGGTGGGGTCAGGGCGAACGGTGACCGACTCGGCCGCGGTGGCCGTCGCGGCGGTCAAGCCCGTGACGGTGAGCGGTACACAAAGGACGGTGAGCAGACGGCGGAACGTGGTTCTGCGGTTCATCGGTGAACTGCCCTTCGTTCGTCAGGCTTCGGTATGTCCCAACAGCGGACGAGGCACGAAACGGGCCTCGGGTTCGAGCATGATGTCCAGTTCGAGCACGGCGATCTCGTTGACACCGGCACGCACCACCGGGCGTGGCACGTAGAGCGTCCTTTGTGGACCTCGCCGCCAGTAGCGGCCGAGCGCGAACCCGTTGACCCACACCATGCCCTTGCCCCAGCCCGCCGTGTCGAGGAAGAGGTCCGCGGGCTCGTCGAGCTCGAACTCACCGCGTATCACCGCGGGCTCGGCCACCGGTCCGCGGCGGACTTCGGCGGCGGCGGGCCGCAGCTCCGGCACGGCGTCCAGGTCGATCGGGAGTACCTGCCAGTCCAGCAGCGGTTCGCCGTGCAGGAAGGCGCCGCCGATGACGCCCTTGGGCTCCCCGATCCGGGGCCCGTAGTTGACCCTCCCCTGGTCCTCGATCAGCACGACCAGCTCGCCGTGTGCCCTCGGGAGCCGGATGGCGCGGTCCTGGTGCTCTCGCAGCAGCGTGCCTATGTGGTCGCCGTCGAAGAACACGGTGGCGCGATCGCGGATCTCGCCGAAGCTCAGTACTCCGGGCTCGTCGCTCTCGATCTCCTTGGACAGCAACGCCAAGCGCGGTGTCGGCGTGAGCTCGTCGAACGTCGGCAGCCGCTCATAGGCCTGCCAGGTTCCCCATCGCTCCGGCGACTCGAGTAGCCAGACCGCATCGCGCAGCGTGGCCACCGGCGTCGGTGCCGCACGAGCCGTTGGCGGGACGCTGTCGGGAACCTTGGCGTAGCGGGCGATCACCTCGCGGAACGCGTGGTACTTCGGCGTCGGATCACCCGCCTCGTCGAGCGGCGCGTCGTAGTCGTACGACGTGATCAGTGCCTGGTAGACGCCCTTGTCGTTTGCTCCGTTGGTGAGTCCGAAGTTGGTGCCGCCGTGGAACATGTACAGGTTGACCGACGCGCCGGCGGCCAGCAGTACCTCGAGGTCGGCCGCCGACTGCTCGACCGTCGTGGTGTGGTGGTGCGCGCCCCAGTGGTCGAACCAGCCGTTCCAGAACTCGCTGCACATGAGCGGGCCGGTCGGCTGGTGCTCGCGCAGGGTCGCGAGCCGTTCGGTGCTCTTCGAGCCGAACGACGCGGTCCGGTGGAGCCCGTCGATGCTCCCGTTCTCCAGCATCCCCGGCAACGGCTGGTCGACGGTGGTGAGCGGGACGGTGATCCCGGCCGCGCGGGTGTACTCGGTCAGTGTGGCCAGGTACAGCTTGTCGTCGCCGAACGCGCCGTACTCGTTCTCGATCTGGACGAGCAGCACCGGTCCCCCGCGGTCTACCTGGTGCGGCACCACGACTTCGTAGACCTTGTCCAAATAGGATCGGACAGCCGCGAGGTAGCGTGAATTGTACTGGCGGACACGCAGTTCGGGATCGCGCAGCAGCCAGGTCGGCAGGCCGCCGTTGTCCCATTCCGCGCAGATGTACGGCCCAGGCCGGACGATCGCGTGCATGCCGGCTTCGGCGATGAGCCTCAGGAACCGGTCGAGATCGAGGCCGCCGGTGAGGTCGAACTCGCCGGGCTCCGGGGCGTGGGCGTTCCACGCGATGTAGGTCTCGATGGTGTTGAGGCCCATCCGGCGTGCCTTGTCGATCCGGTCGGCCCAGAGGTCGGGATGCACCCGGAAGTAGTGCAATGCGCCGGAAATGATCTGCAGCGGGCGCCCGTCGAGCAGGAAGTCGTGCTCCCCGATGACGAATTCAGGCATCGCGCACCACCGGGGTCAGCCGCAGCGCGGTCCAGGACAGTGGCGGGAGTGTCGCGGTGATGACGGTTCCTTCCGGATCAAGGGTGACGGCCACGTCCCGCAGCGGGACGGGCCGGACCGGCTGTGTTTCGGCGGAGTTCACGGTGTGCCTGGTCTGGCCGTGCTGGACGGCCATGGTCCAGGTGCCGCCCAGCTCCAGCCTGATGCCGCGAACGCGCAGGCTGAGCTCGGTGGCCGAGGTGGCCGCGCGATTGGTCAGGAAAACGGCGCCATGGCCGGTCTCCTCGATGGTCACCGCGGCGTCGACGACCTCGACCCGGCCGTGCCGCTCGGTGTCGAGGGTGTCCCCCGCGACGCCCAGCCGCAGGCTGCGCCCCTTCGCGAAGGTGGAGGCGAGCCGGAACGGATGGAACGTCGTCTGCCGCCACGCCGGGCCGCCGGGTTCGGTGCGGATCGGCGCGATGACGTTCACCAGCTGCGCCAGGTTGGCCATGGTGACGCGGTCGACGTTGCGCAGCAGCGAGTTCAGCAACGAGCCGACGACCACCGCGTCGGTGATGGTGTAGGTGTCCTCGATGATCTCGGGATGGTGCCGCCACCCGCCCGCGGTCAGCCGTGGCTGCTCGACCTCGTTCCACAGCCGCTGGTCCCAGACGTTCCACTCGTCGACGCTGATGCCGACCTTCTTGTTCCCGGTGGCATCGATGATGTCCGCGGTGGCGCGAATATAGGCGTCGAGCCCGGCCCCGCTGGCGAGATAGCTTCCGACATCGCCGTCGTGCTCCTGGTAGTAGGCGTGCAGTGAGATGTGGTCGACCAGGCCGGCGGTGTGCTCCAGTACGGTGCGCTCCCACGCCCCGAACGTCGGCATCTCCGGATTCGAGCTACCGGCGACGACCAGTTCGACACCCGGGTCGATCATCCGCATCAGCCGCGCGGTCTCGGCGGCGAGACGGCCGTATTCGTCGGCGGTCTTGTGGCCCACCTGCCACGGGCCGTCCATCTCGTTGCCGAGGCACCACAGCCGGATGCCGAACGGGCTGTCAGCGCCGTTCGCGCGCCGTCTCTCGCTCAGCTCGGTGCCACCGGGATGGTTGCAGTACTCGAGCACGTCGGCCGCTTCCTGGATACCGCGGGTGCCGAGATTGACGGCGTACATCATCTCGACATCCGCGGCCGCGGCCCACGCGGCGAACTCGTGCAGCCCGAACCGGTTGGATTCGAGACTGTGCCAAGCCGGGTCGAGCCGGACCGGCCGTTCGGCGCCGACCCCGTCCTCCCAGCGGTACGCGGAGACGAAGTTCCCGCCGGGGTAGCGCACCACGGTCGGCCCGAGCTCGCGAACCAGGTCGAGCACGTCACCGCGGAACCCACGACCGTCCGATGTGGAGTGTCCCGGCTCGTGGATGCCGGTGTGCACGGCCCGGCCCATGTGCTCGACGAATGAGCCGAACAGGCGGCGCGGGACCGGGCCGATCACCGCCGCGACGTCGGCCTCGAGCTGGCTTCGCATCGGCTCATCCCGCGCTGACGGTGAAACCCTGCTGGTTGCCGTAGTCGACGAGCGCCTTTTGCCAGGCGTCCAGCCCCGGGTCGAGCGCGGAGCCGCTCACGTAGGCCTTGCCGACGGTGTCGCTGAAGACGCTGTTGGCGTAGGTCTGATACGGCAGGTAGGACCAGCCCTTCGCGACGTTCTTCGACGCCTGGGTCAGCACCTGGTTGATCTTCTGCCCGCCGAAGTAGGGCGCAGGGGCGTCGAGGAAGGCGGGCGAGTCGAGGTCGGCCGTGGTGGCGGGGAAACCGCCGCTGGCGATGAACGGCTGCACGCCGTTGCCGTGGTTGAGCCAGCGGACGAAGGCCGCGGCCAGTGCCGGGTTGGCGCTCTGCTTGAGCACAGACTGTGCGCCGCCGCCGTTCTCCGCGGTGACGGGCTGTCCGTCGTAGGTCGGCATCGGGGCCACCGCCCACTTTCCGGCGCCGCCGGGGACCGAGGTGGTGAAGTTACCCGGCATCCACGCGCCGCTGACCAGCGTGCTGATGGTGCCGTCGCCCAGTGCGCGGAACCAGTCGTCCGACCATTCCTTGACCGGGGCGAGCAGCTTGCCCTCGATCAGCTGGTTCCACTTCGCGGTCCACTTCTTGGTGCCCGCGTCGGCGAGGTTGATCTTCACGTTCCGGCCGTCGGCGGTGAACGGGTGCCCGCCGGCCTGCCAGATCATGCTCGCGGCGAACCCGGGGTCACCGGTGTCGGAGGTGATGTACTTGGCGGGGTCGGCCGCGTGCAGCTTCTTGGCCGCCTCGACGTACTCGTCCCAGGTCTTCGGCACGGTAATGCTGTATTTGTCGAAAACTTCCTTGTTGTAGAACAAGGCCATGGGCCCGGAGTCCTGCGGCAAGCCGTACAGCCCGTTGTTGACCCGCACACTGGACCAGGTCGACGGCGAGAAGTCCTTCTCGAAGGCGCCGAAACCGAACTGGTCGAGGTTGGCCAGCGAGTCGGTCAGCGCGAACTGCGGCAGCGCGTAGTACTCGATCTGCGCGACGTCCGGCGCGCCGGAACCGGCCTTGATCGCGTTCTGGAGTTTGGTGTACTCGTCCTTGTTCGTGCCCGCGTTGACGTAGTTGACCTTGACGTTCGGGTATTCCTTCTCGAACGCGGCGACCTGGTCTTTGGCGGACGGTGTCCAGCTCCAGTAGGTGATGGTCCCGCCTGCTTTGAGAGCGGCGTCGACGGAATCCTGGTTGCCGGTGGTGGCAGGCCCGGTGGAGGCACCGGACGAGCAGGCCGCCAGCGCTGCGGCCAGTGCCACGGCGACGACTGCACTGGCCCGACTACGGATGCGTGACATCGAGTGTCCTTTCCCTATTGCTTGACGCTGCCCGCGCTCAGTCCCGACTGCCAGAACCGTTGCATGAGCAGGAAAGCGATGACGAGCGGAACGATGGTGAGCAGCGAACCGGTGAGCACCAGATGGAAGATCGGCCGGGCGCCCGCGCCGTTCGCCTGCGCGCTCCACTGGTTCAGCCCGACCGTGAGCGGGTACCACTTCGGCTCGCTGAGCATGATCAGCGGCAGGAAGTAGTTGTTCCAGGTGGAGACCATGGTGAACAACGCGACCGTGACCACGCCGGGCACCAGCTGGCGCAGGGTCACCGTGAGGAAGATGCGGATCTCCCCCGCGCCGTCGATCCTGGCCGCTTCGAGGAGTTCGTCCGGGATGGCGTCGGAGGCGTACACCCAGATCAGGTAGAGGCCGAACGGGCTGATCAGCGACGGGATGATGATGGCGAGCGGCGTGTTGGTCAGCCCGAGCTTGCTGAACAACAGGAAGGTCGGCACCGCGAGCGCCGTCCCTGGAACGGCCACCGCACCGAGCACAACGGCGAAAACCGCTCTGCGGCCAGGAAACCGGTACTTGGCGAGCCCGTAGCCCGCCGCAGTGGCGAGCAGTGTCGCTCCGCCCGCGCCGACCACGACGTACAGCAGTGTGTTGCCCAGCCAGCGCAGGAAGATCCCGTTGTCGTAGGTGAACGTCTCGCCGATGTTGTCGAACAGCGCGAACGAACCGCCGAACGACAAGCCAGAGCTGGAGAACAGGGCGGACTGGGTCTTGGTCGCGTTGATCACCAGCCACGCCAGCGGCACCAGCGTGTAGATCAGGTACAACGCCATCACCGCGGTGAGGACACGGGATTTGCGTGCGGTTCGCACAGTCACATCCCCTTCCGGGTGCCGCGCAACTGGACGACGTAGGCGATGACCGCGGTGAGCACGCCCATCACGATCGCGACCGTGGCGGAGTAGTTGTATTGCTGCCCGCCGAAGGAAAGGTTGTAGGCGTACATGTTCGGCGTGTAGTACGTGCCGATCACGTTGGGCACCAGTGTGCGCATGATGTTCGGCTCGTTGAACAGCTGGAAGCTGCCGATGATCGAGAAGATCGTCGCGATCACGATCGCACCCCGCAGCGCGGGCAGCTTGATGCTCACGATGGTTCGGAACGCGCCGGCGCCGTCGATCGCGGCCGCCTCGAACAACTCCTTGGGGATCACCTTCAGCGCCGAATAGAAGATGAGCATGTTGTAGCCGACGAATTCCCAGGTGACCACGTTGCCGATCGAAGCGAGCATCCAGTTGTCCGACAACGGTTTCACGACGTCGCGGCCGAGCAGATGATTCAGGTCCGCGGCGAGCCCGAAGTGGTCGCCGTAGATGAAGCCCCACATCAGCGCGGCGACCACAGCGGGCACGGCATACGGCAGGAAGATCACGACCCGGAAGAACCCGGCAGCGTGCAGCCGGGCACTGTCGATCGCCAGCGCGGCGATCAGCGCGAGCACCAGCATGATCGGCACCTGCACCACGAGGAACCGCAGCACCCGCAGGAACGACTCCCAGAACTTCGGGTCACCGAGCACCTGCGTGTAGTTCTCCACGCCGACGAACGTCGTGCCACCGAAAAACGCCTGGTCACGGAAGAGGCTGAGCCCGATCGCATAACCGATCGGAGCCAGGAATGTTAACGCGAACACCACCACGAACGGGGCGACGAAGATCCAGCCGCGCCACTGGCGACGGCGGCGCACCCGCTTCACCGGGCTCGGCCGAGCCTGTGCGAGTGGTGCCGCTGTGGACGTCATCGTCCCTCCGGGTTCCTGCTGGATGTTTACGTCAACATTTGACAGCCGAGGGTAACGTGTTGACGTAAACATGTCCAGGATCACCACCCGAAGGAGCAACCAGTGGCGCGGCAGACCAGGACACCGTCGATGGCCGACGTCGCCAAGGAAGCCGGCGTGTCGGGCCAGACGGTCTCCCGGGTCGCCAACGGCAAGACGAACGTCGACGAGGCCACGCGCGAACGCGTGCTCGCCGCCATGCGCCGCGTCGGTTACCGCCCGAACAGCGCGGCGCGCGCATTGCGCAACGGCCGGTTCTCGAGCATCGGCGTGATCATCTCGGCACTCTCCACCTTCGGCAACAGCCGCACCCTCGAAGCCGTCACGACCGCTGCGGGGGCGGAAGGCTTTTCGATCGTGCTCATGCCGGTCACCAGGCCATCTCAGGGCGAGGTCGCGGGCGCCTTCAGCCGCCTCGACGAGCAGGCCGTGGACGGCGTCATCATCCTGATCGAACAACACCAGCTCGACGAAAGCGACATCGAACTGCCACACGCGCTTCCGGTCGTCGTCATCGACGCGGGCGGGCGCCGCGACCTTCCCGTCGTCGACTTCGACCAAGCCGAGGGAGCCGCGTCCGCCACCCGGCACCTGCTCGATCTCGGCCATCGGACGGTCTGGCACATCGCCGGCCCGCCACAGTCTTACGCGGCCGAGCGCAGGCTCAAGTCCTGGCAGGCGACGCTCGAAAGCGCCTGCCGCGAGGTGCCAACCCCGTTCATCGGCGACTGGTCGCCGCGATCGGGCTACGAACACGGTCTGAACCTGGCCGCCAACCCCGAGGTCACCGCCATTTTCGCCGCCAATGACCAGATGGCGCTCGGCCTGCTGCGGGCGCTGCACGAGACCGGCCGGTCCGTCCCCGGCGAGGTGAGCGTCGTCGGCTTCGACGACATGGAGGAAGCCGCCCACTTCTGGCCACCGCTGACGACGGTCCACCAGTCCTTCGACGAAGTCGGCGAACGCGCCGTCACGGCGCTGCTCGCCGAGATCACCGCGGGCACCCCTGCCGAACCGGTGGCGATCACCATCCCGACCGCACTCGTGATCCGGGCGAGCACCGACCGTCCCGGGTGACCCGTAAGGTCACGACGAATACCGTCGCATTATCCGAGAAACACGGAATCATCCGCGAGATAAGGAGATCCGTGTGCATCCGGGCTATAAACCCCGTATGCACGAAGCGCAGACGACGACGGCACCCCGCCAGGACGGGCAGGGGCGGACCACACCCGCGAAGATCTGCGCAGCCATGCTCTGGACCAGCGCGGCCAACCTGGCAGGCCTGCTCGCCCTTGCGCTCTGGCTCCTCTCGATCACGAACTCGTACCTGTTCGCTTCCGCGCTCTTCGCCTGTCAGTGGGTACTCCCCCTGCTGCTGCCGAAAGGGATCGACTGGCTCCGCCAAGACCGATCCCCGCGCGCCGTCGCGATCCCTGCCCAACTACTCACCGTCGCGATCTATGTGCTGCTGGCACTGTGCGTGGCAACGCGTTTCGTGCCAGGCGTGTTCTTGCTCGTCGCCCTGCACGGCTACACCGACGCGCTGACCAGGGCCGCGGCATCCCACGCCATGCGGCTCAGCGGCGCCGATCCCGAACCGGTCGACGACGCCATGGGGACGCTTGGCCGCTGGCGGCTCGTCGGCGGCTCCGCGGCGGGCGTCTTGTTCGCCTTCGTCGGCGCGACCACCCAAGCCCAGGACCTGCTGATGGCCGCCGCTGTCGTCCACGTGATCTCGGCGGTGATCTACGCCTCGGTCGCCCTGCCGGCGCGGATCCCGCCCGCCGGGTGGGCGCGCCCTGCCACGAAGGCCCGGATCCGCGACATCCTGCGGAACGAACCGGTGGCGAAGGTACTGCTCGCCCAACTCGCGATCATCACCCTCTTCCAGGGCATGCACTACGCCATCCTCGTCGCCTACCCTGGCCGGGTGCTGCACCAGGGTGGCTTGGGCATTGGCACGATCAGCGCGGTGAGCACGTCCGCGATGCTGTGCGGCAGCTTGCTTTTCACCAGCAGGTCCGTACGGAAGAGGCTGGGATCGACCAGGCCATGGGTGTTCGCTGTGGCCGCCGGGCTGCTGGCCACGGCGGCCGTCTCGCTGACGAGCCCGATACCGGGCTACGTCGTGTACTTCGTCTTCTTCCTCATTCTCGAAGCAGGCTTCCAGCGCTTCAACCAGGAGTTCATCGCGGCGATCCAGCCGGCCAACGGCCCGTCCATGCTCAGCCTGCGCGCGAGAGTCCTTTGTGGATCGATACTGGCCGGAATCGGGATGACCACACTCGGACTCGCTTTCACCACAGTCGGATTGAGCGTTTACGCGGTCTCGTACGTGGCCGCCTTCCTCGCCGCGATCGTGTACCGGCGATACCTGCTCACCAAGAACGCGTGAGTGTCAACTCAGCGACCACCGCTGATCGTCACCACCACCGCACGTCCACAGCTCGATCTTCGTGCCGTTGGCGGCGCCGTTGTCGTTCGCGTCCAGGCACAGCCCGGACACCGCGTTCGTGATCGTGCCGTTCGCGTTGACGGCCCACTGCTGGTTACGGCCGCCGTGGCAGTCCCAGACCACGACCGACGTGCCGTTGGTGGTCCCGCTGTCGTAGGCGTCAAGACATTTGCCGCCGTTGACGACCAGCTGGCCACGCTGGCGAGCCCACGTCTGGTTGGGGCCGCCCGCGCAGTCCCACAACTGGGCCTGGGTGCCGTCGACGATGGTGTTGTCGTTGATGTCCAGGCAGCGTCCGGACTGCGCGCCGATGATTTCGACGCCGGCCGTGCCCGGCAACGGCGAGATGGTGACCGTGTCCAAAGTAGACGCACCCGAGAACGTCAACGTGTTGCCACTCCCCTTGGCCAGCGAGACAATGGCCGACACCGTGCCGGAACTGACAGGCGGAAACGCGACGACGGTCGGCTGCTGGCCGTTGACCCGCAAGGTCGCCGTGGACCCACCGGCGGTGTAGGCGATCGTCGCGACGGCGAGCCCAGTGACGTTCGCGGTGACTCCGGTGAATTTTCCTGCTGTCCCCTTGTACTGGGCCGTGGTGGCCTCCGTGCCGGACACGGTCAGGAGCACCGAATTGTTGGCAGGCACGGAAACGCTGTATCCGCTGGCCGGACTGCCCGTGTTCTTCGCTGCCCACAGATCGCGCACCGCGGCGGGAGTGGTGGTCAGGCCGAGGTCGGCCCAGCGCGCCGTCATGGTCGCCGCGGCCGACGTCCGGTTCAGCAGTAGGACCGCGCGCTTTCCGGAACCTGCCAGTACTTTGCTGTACACCTGCAAACCGGGCTGGTCTTCAGCGACTTTCACGCCCTGCAGGCCCCGCGGATCCTGATCGACCGCGATCACCTCGCGGTTCTTGAGAATCGACGCGGTCGTCGCGTCCATGGTCGCGAGGTTGTCGCCTGCCAGCAGCGGGGCGCCGGAAACGGCCCACATGCCCATCTCGGTCCGCGCCGCGTCCGCCGACAGGCCGGGCATGCCGACGGTGAGCATGTCGGGATCGTTGACGTACCCGGTGTGCTGCGAAACCGGATGCTGCGCCTGGTCGAAGTTGGCCAGCGCCTGCGCCAGCGTCGCCTGCTGGCCGTAGTAGATGATGTCGGTGCTCGTCCGCCACATCGGGGCCATCCCTGGACCCCAGTTCCACGGGTTCTTCTTGCCCCAGTCACAGATCGAGAGCACCAGTTCCCTGCCGGTCTGCGCGGTGGCCGCCCGGTTGGCCGCGCTGATCGCGCGGTACGTCGCCGCCGGATCGAGCCCCTCGGCGTCACCACCACACCAGTCGACCTTGACGAAGTCGAAGCCCCACCGCTGGAACTGCACCATGTCCTGCAGGTAGTGGCCTTCGCTGCCGGAGCCCGGCGCGGCTGGCCGCCCGGTCGGGAAGTAGTAGCCGCAGCCGTCGCGACCGGCGTCAGTGTAGATTCCGGCCTTCAAACCCTTGCTGTGCAGGTAATCCGCGATCGCCTTCATCCCACCCGGCCACTCCGTGGTGTCCACGGTGATGTTGCCGGAACTGTCCCGCGTTCCCTGCCACCAGCCCTCGTCGATGTTGACGTAGGTGTATCCGGCGCTCTTCATGCCGGACGACACGAGCGCGTCAGCCTGCGCCTTGATCACGTTGTAGTCGATCTTCGCGGCGAACGTGTTCCACGAAGCCCAGCCCATCACGGGCTTGGACACGGGGACCTCGGCCGAGGGCGCGTAGCCGTCAGCCGGGGCAACTCCGCTCATCACGGTTCCGGCCGCCAGCACGAGTGCTTGCATCCCCATGAGAAGGCGCCTCAACTTACCTGGGCGAACGTTCATGACACCCCTTCTGACAACTTTGACAGGGAACGTGTTAGCGCTAACAGGACTACGCGCCGAATGCATGGTCGACGCCTCTTTCGCTCCCGTCAAGAGACCAAGGTCGGGCCACTGGGCCACCTGGGGGAGCCTGAGAGCGATCCCATATTTTGGTGGCACACAGCCTTGTCAAGGTCCGAGATATCCGGCTATCTTGCCTGGGAGCGCTCTCAGGATTGCTCTGCTCGCAAGGAGGCGATGCATGAGGCTTCGAGCGAAAAGTGTGTCCGGCGTAGCGGCCGCGACCACCTTTGTAGCCGCACTGACAACGGTGGTGCTGACCGGACCGAGTGCCGGCGCGGCGCCCGGATGCAAGGTCGACTACACCATCACCAACCAATGGGACACCGGGTTCGGCGCCACCGTGGCGATCACGAACCTCGGTGACCCGATCACCGGCGGCTGGACCCTGGACTGGGACTTCCCCGGCAATCAACAGGTGCAACAGGGCTGGAACGGCGGGTTCAGTCAGCAGTCCGCCCACGTGACGGTCCGCGACGCGGGCTGGAACGGGACACTCGGGACCGGCGCGACGGCGTCTCCCGGCTTCAACGCGGTGTATTCCGGCACCAACGGCAAACCGGTGACGTTCAAGCTGAACGGCACGACCTGCACCGGCGCGACGACCCCGACAACTCCGACGACACCCACCACGCCGGGTGGCTCCCGGGTGGACAACCCGTACGTCGGCGCGTCGGTGTACGTGAACCCGGAATGGTCGGCGAAGGCAGCCGCCGAACCCGGCGGCAGCGCGGTCGCCAACCAGCCGACGGGCGTGTGGCTGGACCGGATCGCCGCGATCGCGGGCACCTCGGCCAGCCGCGGGTTGCGCGGGCATCTCGACGAAGCCGTCCGGCAAGCGGCGGGCAGGCCACTGGTCGTCCAGCTGGTGATCTACAACCTGCCGGGCCGTGACTGCGCGGCGCTGGCGTCCAACGGTGAACTCAAGGCCGACGAGCTGGGCAAGTACAAGACAAGCTACATCGACCCGATCACCGCGATACTGGCCGACCCCAAGTATTCCGGGCTGCGGATCGTGAACGTCGTCGAGATCGACTCGCTGCCGAACCTGGTCACCAACGTCACGCCGCGCCCGACAGCCACCCCGCAATGCGACGTGATGAAGGCCAACGGCAACTACATCAGCGGCGTCGGCTACGCGCTGGCCAAACTCGGCGCCGTGGGGAACGTCTACAACTACATCGACGCCGGGCATCACGGCTGGCTCGGCTGGGACGACAACTTCGGCGCGTCCGCGACCTTGTTCGCCCAAGCCGCACGGGCATCCGGCAGCACATTGGCGAACGTGCACGGCTTCGTCGCCAACACGGCGAACTACGGCGCACTCAGGGAGCCGTATTTCACCATCAACGATTCCGTGAACGGCACCTCGGTCCGTCAATCCAAATGGGTCGACTGGAACCGCTATACCGACGAGCTTTCCTACGCGCAGGCCTTCCGGGCCGAAGCGGTACGTGCCGGATTCGCGTCGAACGTGGGCATGCTGATCGACACGTCCCGTAACGGCTGGGGCGGCGCGGCCAGGCCGACCGGCCCCGGACCGTCCACCGCCGTCGACGCCTACGTCAACGGCGGCCGGACCGACCGCCGGATCCACCTCGGCAACTGGTGCAACCAGTCGGGCGCGGGCCTCGGCGAACGTCCAAAGGCGGCACCCGCGGCCGGAATCGACGCCTACGTCTGGATCAAACCCCCAGGCGAGTCCGACGGATCGAGTTCCGCGATCCCGAACGACGAGGGCAAGGGCTTCGACCGGATGTGCGACCCGACCTACACCGGAAACCCACGCAACGGGAACAACCTCTCGGGCGCACTGCCGAACGCTCCGCTGTCAGGCCGCTGGTTCTCGGCCCAGTTCCAGGAGCTGCTGCGTAACGCCTACCCGGCGCTCTGACCACAAAAAGACTCGTGAGTGTTGCCGACGGTTAGAAC
>NZ_JBHWEB010000015.1:13804-49339 GCF_042734395.1 Amycolatopsis sp. NPDC059657
CTGGGCGGCGCCGTCACCCCCCGCCCCCCAACACTCACGAGTCACTCAGCTGTTGGCCACGGTGACGGTGACGTAGTTGTCCTTGTTCACGCGGCTCCAGTCACGCAACCCGACCCCGCCGACTCGCGTGCCGCCCTCGCAGTTCGATCCGGTGTAATAGAACCAGTCGCTGAGCGGATTGTTCTTTACATCGGAGCCCATGATCGCGAAGCCCGTCGCATACCTCTTATTGGCAGCAAGATCCGGGATACAGGTGCCCCTCGAACCGGAGGCTGCGCACCCTGGGATCGCTTGTCTTGTTATTGACAGCGAGGCAGCCATAGCCCGGCTTCAATACGGCGGTGCACTTCGGCGGAGCCGCCACCGCCGTGCCGCCACCAAGGCTAAGCCCGGCGGCGATCGCGGCGGTCACACCAACCACGGACAGAACTTTACGCGTGGTCGAAAGCATTTCGTCACTTCCTAAGGATTTCACAGCAGCTAACAGGGTGAAACGCTCGCTCAGTCGTTGACCGCGGTGGCGGTGACGTAATTGTCCTTGTCCACACCGCTCCATCCGCTCACCGCAGCGTTGGTCACGGTGCCGCCCTCGCAGTTCGATCCGGTGTACCAGACCCAGTCGTGAGCTCGAAGGATGCGCTCGACCGCGTAGCCCGTGGCGTACCTGGTCTTACCAGGCACCAGGTTCGGGATGCAGGTCCCGTCGATCCTGATACTGCGCACCGCGGGATTCCCTGTCTTGTTGTTGAAAGCGAGGCAGCCAAAGCCCGGCTTCAATACCGCGGTGCACTTCGGCGGAGCCGCCGCCGCCATACCACCGCCAAAGCTCAACCCAGCAGCGATCGCGGCAGTCACACCAACCACGGAAAGAACCTTACGGGAAGTCGAAAACATCGTCTCACTTTCCAAACAGCCCGAACGCCTGCTAGACGTTGATCAACGTGACGGTGAAGTAGCTGGTTTTCTTGTCCAAATTGCTCCAGCCACCGATCCCGCCACGGTCGGTTTCGGTCCCGCCATTGCAGTTCGATCCGGTGTGCCAGATCCAGTTGACCTCTGAATAGCCCCCCATCGCGTAGCCCGTCACATACCTGGTCTTACCCGGCACCAGGTTCGGGATACAGGTCCCGTCGATCCTGATACTGCGCACCGCGGGATTCCCTGTCTTGTTGTTGAAAGCGAGGCAGCCAAAGCCCGGCTTCAATACCGCGGTGCACTTCGGCGGAGCCGCCGCCGCCATACCACCACCAAGACTCAACCCAGCAGCGATCGCGGCGGTCACACCCAGCACGGACAGAACCTTACGGGGAGTCAAAGTCATCGTCTCACTTCCTGAATGTTCAAGGGAGAGCATCGCGACGACCACTTCACCGCATAAAGCGCTCGACTGATCGCGCGACTCGCCGTCCGGACACTGCCAGCAAGCCGAACGCTAGTTCATCGGCATACACAAGGTCTATCCGATTGACATGCAAGCATTTCATCGTTTTGCGGAACGCTTTCCGTGGCAGCGAGGACGGTCTGGTGTTTTAACGTCGGGTGTGGGTGGTTTTTGGCATGGAGGCGGCCACCGCTTGGGAACGACGGGGCCCGCTGAGTCCTCTGCGGGTCAAACGCGGGTTTAGGGCACTTCACCCCCGGCTAGGGTCCCCAGCGAAACCGCGAAAACCCTCACAGCCCTGCCCAGGCCGCCCGAAAGGGCGTCTATCCACCCCCGCGGCCCGGCATCGCATCATCCGCCCAACACCGAAAGCCTAAAACCCAGCAACGAAAGCAGGGCCGCCGCTACGCGACGACCCTGCCCTCACAACGTTAAAACACCAGGACGGTTGAACTTTCCTTGAACTGGTCGAACATCACCGTGCCGGACTGACCGGGGTGATCGACACCGCCCTCGTCGTCAGGAACAATTGCTTCTGACTGACATAGTTGATGCCGACAGTGACCTTCGCGGGGTCCAGCGAGGAGAACTCCGCCGGGGCGGTGACAGTCCACAGCACGGTCATCGACACACCCGCTTCGAGACTGCGAGCAAGCTTTCGGGGACCGGTGACCTTCCAGCCTTCCGGCGCACTCACCGTCACCCGCAACGACTTCAGCGAAGCGGTCGTATCCAGATTCGTGAGCGCGACCTTCGCTGTGATGGCCCCACCTGCCGCGGCCGATATGCTCGCCGGGGTGACGTCGACACCCAGCGCGGGCCGGAAGCTGTCCGCGCCGGACCGCTGGGCACGCGGGATTCCCGCGTTGTAGATGATGGCCGCCGCGGCGGCGGGTGGCTCGTCGCCCATCGCGATCGTGTTGGTGACCCGGCTGTTGGGCGCCCGGTTCAGATCGTCGAACGCCACGTTCGCGCTGGCGTATGTCGAGTCGACGGTCAAGTCACCGGTGGTGTATCCGGCGGGAGCGTTCGCGTTGGCGTGCAACGCTTGCCGAGTCCGGAGGAACACGTTGTCCGTGGCCGTCCAGAACCGGGAGCCTTCGTCGAAGTAGAATCCGAACGAGTACGCCGACTTCGGTGCCAGGCTGTCCCGGCAGAAGTTGCCGTCGAGCACCGAACCCGGCATGGATCCGAGGGTGTACACGCATGCGCCGTCGTTCATCTCGGTGATGACATTGTGGAGGTAGTTCGCCTCGACTCGCGCGTTACGGGCCGTCGTCGGGGTGGTGTAGGCGGGCGTCCCGAAGTCGTAGGTTCCTCGCGCGCGGTAGTTCGGACTGCCGCCCTGATCCCACATTCCCCAGCCGTAGCCGACAGCGATACCGCTGTAGGGCATGTTGAACACTTCGTTGTGCGCGATGGTGATTCCGTCGACGTAGGTGGAGAAGATCCCCGCCATGTCCCGATGGACCATCCCGTTGTCGTGCACCGAGTTGTTGGTGACGGTGATGTTCTTGACCGTCATCGCCGGGTCGGCCGGGTGGTGGGCGTCCTTGCGGATCCCGCCGACGACGACGCCGCCCGCCGCGTTCTGCGCGAAGGTGTTCCCGGTGACCTTGATGTCCTGCGCTGCCAGGCCGATGCCGGACGCGTGCGCGTTGGCGTCGTTGCCGATGCCGAGCGCCTGCGAGCCGAGGTTGGTGAAGGTGTTGCCGGTAAAGGTCACGTTGGTGGCCGCGGACACCTGCACGGAGCCCGGCATCATGCTCCAGTTCGGGCGCGCCGCTTCGAATCCGGGACAGCCGACGGCGCACGAGGTGAACGCGTCGGCCGGCCGCGTCGGCTGGACTTCGGCGAGATATCCACCGGTCTGCTGGCTGGCGTATCCGGTGCTGCGACCGGGGCCCAGCCACGACGTCCCGGTGAAGGTGAGGCCCGTGAAGTTCAGGTTCCGCACCGGCTTGACGAGCGTGCCCGAGACCTGCACCAGCGACTCGAGGCGAGGAAGCTCGACGTCGGTTTTCGCCATGGACTGCCCGGCAGCAGGCTTGTAGTACAGGACGCCCGCGACCGTGTCGAGGAACCACTGCCGCTCGGCGGAGAGGAACTCACGGGCGTTCTGCAAAGTGAAGATCGGGCCACCGAAAGGACTTTGCAGGGTGTCGTAGCCGTAGGTGTTGTTATTCCACGCCGGCTGCTGCATCGTCACCGTGGTCCCGCTCACGGACTCGACCGGCGCGAAGCGGTCGGTGAACGACAGCACCGCCTCCAGCTCCACGCGTTTCGGCGTCTTCACCTTCTGCAGCGTCGACGCGAGAGCCGCGTCCTTGACGGTGAACCCGGTCGCGGTGACGGCGATCTTGTCGCGCGGCACGACGAGCTGCGCCCGCGGGGCGATCGCGCCGTCGACGTAGAGCTGGCGGCTGTCGAAACCCGTACCGACCTTCGCGGCATAGACGTTGTTCGCCGGATCGCTCAGCGCCCACGCGGAGACCTTCTTGGCGCCGCTGAACACCGGGCGGGCGCCGGGAGCCGCCTGCCAGGTGACTTTGCGGGCCGCACCCCCATCGCGGTCGTCGAACTTGAGCGGGGCGTCCAGCCGGTACGTGCCGTCTCCGACGAGCACCGTGATGTCGCCGCCCGCGGCACCATCACGCACCTTCTGCTGAGCGGCCGTCACCGTGCACGGTGACGGCCGGGTGCACGCGTCGCCGTGTGCGGTCGGCGTGACGTAGAGCGTCGATCCGGTGGCCGCGGACGCGGACGGCGCGAAGCCCGTCCCCGCGACCAGTGCCACGAGCGCGACGATCGTGGCGCCGCGGCGTCTCCGCCCGGTACCTCCGGGACTCGAGTCGGTTAGGTTCACCGTTGAACTCCGTTCCAGTGGGAAAATACCGGCGCGTCGAGGGTCGGGGGAAACGCACGCAGGGTCATCGCGATGGTCAGCCGGATCCGGGTGCTCGGCGGAAGAGTCACCGTCAGGTAGCGGACGCCATCGCCGACCGGTACGGCGCGTTCGATCGGAGCGGGCGGTGCTGACTCGTAGGCGTAGAAATCGCCGGGCCAGCCCGGGTCCGGCGGGGTCTGGGTGGCCTCGACGGCGTCGAGCCGGTGCTCGGCGAACGTGCCCCCCTGCAGCACGAGAACCCGCTCGGCGGACACGGAGAGGTTGACCAGTTCCACCACGACGTGCTGGGGCTCTACGTCGGACACCAGCGCCGCCACATCGGCAGGCAAGCCCGGCCGTCCGTCCTTCGCGTCCCAGTAGCGGACCCTGGCCTGCGGATGCCCGCCGTTGTAGACGACCTGCGGACCGCCCCAGGTGAGCTGGGTGAGGATCTCCGTGACCACCGGGTTCACCTGCTGCCATAGGTGGATGTCGGCTTCTCGCACGGCTTCGCCGGGGTACGCGCCGACCAGCGCGAGCCGTCGCCGGAGCTGGTGCTCGGCAGCGGCCAGTGCTCGCTCCGGGTAGCCGGGGTTGTCCCCGGTGAGGAAAGCGAACCAGGGTGCCTCGTGGCCGCCTTCCTCCTTGTCCCGGAACGGCAGGACAGCTCGCCAGTCACGGCCCGAACGTTCCCTCAGCCGCTCCAGCCTGGCCCGGTCGTCCGGCAGTCCGGAGTGGATCCAGAGCGCCATCGGCACGGTCAGCGACGGCGGGTTCCAGTCGTGCGGGCCACGGTCGCTGTGCCGTAGCGGGATCATCGAAGTCGGCCGGTCGGCGTCGGGTCCGAGCAGTGCCGCGGCCTTGCGCCGCACCGAGGTGTCGCTCTCGGCGAGGGTGAGATCGCGGGCCAGCGCGTAGACGTGGTCGTGGGTGGTGCGGACCATGTCCAGGTAACTGTCGTCGGCCGTCGCCAACGCAGCCGCGAGCGACGCGACGGCCTGGGCCTGACCGACGCTGTAGAGCCCGTGCGGCCAGGTCCAGCCGTAGTGCCCGCCGTACCAGCGGCCGTCCAGGTCCCCGCCGACGACTCCGCGCCGGTCGACGTTGTCCGGCACCACCCCGTCGTTGGCCTCGGCGCGCTTGCGCCAGCCGTCGACATAGTCGATCACCCACGCGCGGAAGGCTTCGTCGCCAGTGGCCAGCCACGCGTTGAGCACCAGGCCGCTGATCGACATGTTCATCGCGACGTCGCCGTGTCCGAGGCGCCGGGCCATCTCCTCCCCCAGGCGCGGGTCGCCGTCCGGTCCCCCGCTCGCGGCGCGGCCGGGCAGCCAGTCGAGCGGGTAGCCGTAGGTGTCGGCTTCGGTCTGCGTCCAGGGGTATTGGGAGCCGTCGAAGAGCCCGCGATCGGCGCCGTCGGTCCCGTTGTGGGCACCCAGTACGACCCGGCGTGCCGGGTCGTAGTTCCCGTGCGCGGGATCGGTATAGAGCTCGGCGAACCGGCGGGCGTGCCCGGCCCACGTCTCCGGGTCGGCGACGGTGAGGCCGTAGAACAGGAGAGCGCTTTCCCCCTGGTGAAACCAGTCGTAGCCGCGTTCGAAGTCGTCGCGGACAATGCCGAGCTCGGTGAGCTGGTCGGTGACGCCGCGCCAGTGCCTGGCGGCCGCGCGCAGTATCTCCGTGCTGCCACCGAGCAGATAGAGCTGAGGCCAGTTGAAGAACGCCTCGTAGAAGTCGTCACCACCGTCGCGTGTGGACAGTTCGCCGGGGTAGCGCAGCCTGCCGCGTTCGTCGGTGTAGACCTCCTGGAAGCGCCGCCACGCTTCCTCGAGACGGTCGAACAGGGCGCGTTCGGCCACTGCCCATGGGGGCGGCGCCAAGACCGGGACGGTGGCCGTGACCGCCGCTCCGGGCGCAAGCGGGCTGGAGGACGTCGACATCAGGGCCTACTCCTTGGTGGCGCCGGCGAGCATGCCGGAGACGAGGGTGCGCTGGGCGAACATGAACACGACCAGCACGGGTGCGACGGCGAGCACCGCGGCCAGTGCCAGTTCGGGGCGGGTGACCTCGAACCCGGCACCGACCGTGGGATTGAACGAGGGCACCGAGGTCAGCAGCTGGGCCAGGCCGACCTGGGCGGGGTACTGGTCGCTGCCAGGCAGCATCACGTACGGCAGGAAGAAGTTGGTCCAGTTGGCCACGAACCCGAAGAATCCGACGAGCGCGACGATCGGTTTCGCCAGCGGCACCGCGATCCTGGTGAACACCTGCCATTCGGTGCAGCCGTCGATGCGCGCCGCGGAGAGCAGGGCGGACGGGACAGCGGTGGAGAAGTAGATATAGGTGAGGTATACCCCGAACGGGTAGAAGGAGAACGGCAGGATAACCGACCACGCCGTGCCTGCCAGGCCCAGCGCGTTCGTCTCCAGGAACAGCGGGATGACCAGTGTCGTCGCCGGCATGAGCATCACCACGAGTGTGGTGACCAGCAAGGGCTTCCGGAACCGGAAGTCCACCAGTCCCAGCACATAGCCGACCGGGATGCTGACGGCGAGGGTGATGGCCAACGCGGTGAAGGAGTAGAACAGCGAGTTGCCGAGCCAGGTCCACAGCTGCCCGTCCTGAAAGGACATCACCGCGGTGAAGTTCTCCTTGAGCTGCTTGAGCGAACCGAAGGACAACGGGTTGCCGTTCAGCAGTTGCTCGTCGGTCTTCGTCGTCGCCAGCAGCAGCCAGCCGACCGGCAGTACGAAGAACGCGGCGAACGCGGTCAGCAGCAGGCCGGCGAGCACCGGCGGACGACGCCGCTGCCGTCGGCGTGCGGCGATCCCGCCCGCGTGGCTTTTCTCAGTCCGCATCGAAGAATCCTGACCACGTCACGAAGATCCCGGCCGCGGCCAGGCTGACCACCAGCAGCTCCACCGAAAGGGCCGCGGCGCCGTTGAGGTCCCCGGTCTGGAAGGCGAAGGTGTAGGAAAGCTGATTGAGGCTGTAGTCGTTGCTGATCACGCCGAGGCTCGCCTGGGACAGCAGCTGAGGTTCGACGAACAGCTGCGAGCCACCCGCGAAGGCGAGGATGACCATGTAAGCAACCCATTTCCGCAGCATCGGGAGCTCGATCCGACGGGCGATCTGGAGTGCGGACGCCCCGTCGATCCGGGCCGCCTCGATGATGTCGCCAGGAATGTTGTTCAACGCCCCGTAGAGCACGACGATCCAGCCGCCCGCGCCGGTCCAGAACGCGATGATCGTGAACAGCACCGGCAGATTACCGACCGCGATCACCTCCCCGAACCGGTCGAATCCCAGTGTTCGCAGCAACCAGGACACCGGGCTCACGGCGGGGTCGAGGATGAACAGCCACAGCAGCACGCTGGAAGCGCCGACGAGCGCGCCGGGCAGGTAGTAGAGAAACCGGACGAACCGGCTCAGCCTTGCCGATCGCAGGTGGAACAGCACCAGCGCCAGCCCGACGGTGAGCACGGTCAGGCTGACCAGCCAGAACCCGAGATAGATCGCGATATGCCCGACAGCGGCCGCGAACCGGAAATCGGTGAACGTCGCGACGAAGTTGCCGAACCCCGCGAAGCCCGCTTCCGATGTCGTGAACGCCAGGTAGAGCGCGTAACCGGTCGGCACGATGCCGAAGAGCGCCAGCAGAACGGTGTACGGCGCGGCGAAGGACCATCCGAGCGCGTTGCGGCGTTTGTCCCGGCCTGGGGTTGAGGCGAGCCCACCTGGGGCCGACTGGGCCACTATTGCCCGATCCGGTAGCCATTGGCCTTTGCGTAGTTGATGATCGAGGTCTGCCAGTCGGGCAGCAGCGAGGTGATCGTCTTACCCGCGGTCACTCCCGGGGTGATGGTGGAAGCCCAGATCTTCTCCTGGCTGAAGCTCGGTGAACCCCAGCCTGGCCAGACCCGCGTGGCCGCGTCGATCATCGGCGGGCCGATGTCCCCCGCGAAATATCCGCTCGACGCCTGCTTCTTGAGCCAGCCCTGTGCGGCGGCGCTGAACGCGGGGTACCCGGGGGCCAGCTCGACCTGGTAGGCGTCGTCGGTCGTCATGAACGTCATGAACTCGACAGCGAGGTCGAGATGCGTGCTGTGCGAGGAAAGCAGCCAGGTGCCGCCGCCGACGTTTCCGGTCACCGGCTGGTCCTTGTCCGCCGCCCAGTGCAGGGCGGGGCCGACGGCGATCCGGCCACCCGGGGTCTTGAAGGTGTCCTTGAACAGCGCGCCGCCGAACCAGGACGGACCTGGCAGCATCAGGGTCTTGGCCGCCTGCGACTTGGCGTAGTCGTTGGAGAACACGCCGGTGCTGGTGATCGAACCGGCCTGGTGCAGGGTGTCGATCAGCGATGCCATTCGCGTGCACTCGGGCGCGGCGGAGTCGACTTTGAGGGTCGTCGCGTCGGTCAAGGTGTTCACCGGGCACTTGCTCGCCCAGAAGTAGATTTCCGGGGCGAACGCGTCGCCGATGTCGCCGACGTTGTAACCAGGGTGCTCGGCGGCGACGCGCTTGCCGAGCGTTTCATACTCCTCCCAGGTGGTGGGCACGGTGTAGCCGAACTGCGCCATCAGTGGCTGGTCATACCAGAGCACGACCTGCGCGAGATCGTTGCGCAGGCAGTAGACCGTGCCGTCGACCGTGCAGGTGTCGAGTGACCCCTTGGCGAAGCCGGACAGCGTCGCGTCCGGCACCAGCCCCTTGTTCAGCGGGGCCGTGAACTTGTTGTCGCCCTTGGCCGCCCAGGCGGTTTCGTTGGTCTGAGTGCTCCACACGACGTCCGGCCAGCCGCTCCCGGTCCGGTTGAACAGCTGGACCTTGGTCTGCAGGAAGTTCGAGCCGTTCGCGTCGCCGTCGTAGGTGACGATGTCGAGCTTCACGTCCGGGTGCGCCTTTTGGTAGGCGGCCGCGGCCGCCTGGCGGGTGGAGTCGACCCAGACGGTCAACTCCTTGGTCGTGCTCTGCTTCGCCTGCGTGAACCCGTCGGCCTGGGCCCCGCCCTCGGAGCCGCCGCCGCACCCTGCGACGAGTACCGCCGCGACCACCACCGCCGAACCAGCGACGGCCCGGCGCAGGCGCCCCTGCCGGAGACCCGCGTTCCGCCGTAGAGACATCGTCTCGCCTTCCGCTCACCGGACCGGCGCTCAGATGAGCGTCGTCACTCGCCGACATAATGCGTACTCATTCCGGGGGCGGTCAAGTATCGATTGGGCTACGAGCATGTGTCCAACGAAGCACGATGACCGGAATTCATTGCTGACAGCGGGTAATAGTGCGACAGAGAGATCATCATCGCCCGAAGCTTCACCCGTCTTAAGTACGACTCATCGAGAAAAGTGTTAAGGTAACTTGCATCCGAGCGTCTCCGATGCCAAGGGGGAACATGTCCACCGACGGCGGTGCCTACCGGCCAGGCTACGAAGTCGCCGCCGAACGCATCCTGGAGCTGATCGAGCGCCTGAATCTCCATGCGGGCGACCGGCTGCCCACGGAGATCGACCTCGCCCAGCAGCTCGACACCAGCCGTTCGGTCGTGCGCGAAGCGATCAAGATCCTCTCCGCGCTCGGGCGGGTGACCGCACACAAAGGGCGAGGTCTCTACGTGGCCGACGGCACGAGCATGCTGGGCGGTGCCCGGCAACCCACGTTCTACCTGCCGACGAACCTTGAACACGTCGACCGGCTCTTCGAGTTCCGCAAGCTAATCGACGTCGAAGCGAGCAGGCTCGCCTCCACGCGCGCGACCCCGCTCCAGCTCAAGGACATGCGCGAAGCCGTCGCCGACTGCGTCGGCGCTTTCGAGGCAGGCGACTTTGAAGCCTACGGCCGTGCCGACGACCGGTTCCACGAGTCGGTGGCCGCGGCGGCCCAGAACCCGTTCCTGAGCGAAGCGGTCGCCCAATGCCGCCACGCCCAACGACAGACGGCTCGGCTCGGCCTGCCCACCTACCTCGCGGCCAACTACGACCTGGCCAACAAGGAGCACGCCGCGATCCTCGCCGCGATCCAGGCCGGCGACGCGGACCGCGCGGGCCAGGCGGCCCGGAACCACATCGAGCGGACCGAAGCCGAGTACCGACGAGAAATCATGACGCGGCTGTCCCAGTCAGGCCAGGGCAAGACTCGTGAGTGATGCCGACGGCAAGAACCGTCGGCATCACTCACGAGTCTTTTCCGTTCAGCTGAGCCAGAAACTCGCACGCTGGGGGTCACGTTGCGCGGCGGCGGGGCGGGCGATGACGAACCGGCCGTTGTCGTGGGCGAGGTAGGCGGCAGGATCACCGGCCTGCCGGAACGAGACAGCGCGGTTGTCCGCCAGGCCGGTCACCTGGACGAAGCTGGCCGCACGGGCGTAGGAGTCGCTCTGATCATTCTGATCGATCCGCACGGTCACCGAATCCGCCACCCGTGCGTACCGGTCAGGGAAATTGACAGACTGCAGCGCGACACTGCCCGCGCCGGAGAATCCCGGCACGATACGGAACTGCGAATCCGCGACCTCGCGGACGTTGCCGTCCACCCGAAGCCTGTACTCGTAGTGCCGCACATACACGTTCGGCGAGTCCAGCGGTGACAGCCGGACGATCGGCCCGCCCTTGCCGACTGAAACGCCGAAGCTCGGCGTGCCGTCGTCGTTCCAGTGCAGCTGCTGGACTCGGGTGTGCCGGTTCGGGTCGTAGAGCGGATCGCCGGTGATGTCCCGGTAGTCGCGGGCGTGGTAGACGAGCACGTCGGTCTTGCCGTCTTCGGCGACGGTGAACGAGCTGTGGCCCGGCCCGTACTGCCTGATCTGCTCGTTGGTGGCGAACACCGGCTGCGGTGACTTGGTCCAGGACCGCGGGTCGAGCAGGTCCGAGCGCCGTCAGTGTCAGCGACAACATAACCGCCCGGATGAAACCTCTGGACACAGCACTTCCTTTCGCGTCTTCGCGAGGAACCCCAAAGAGAGTCGCGAGCGGATTTCCGTTACTCGCGATGAAGACAAAGCGAATCGTTGGAGCGACTCGGGTTTGTTGATGTCCGGGGCGGCGATGGCGGCACCCCGCAGGCCGGTAGACATCCCGGCGGGGGCGGCATGGGGTGCGCGGTCGTCACGACCGGCTAGTGCAAGGTTATGGTTGCGACCTCGGCAACACGACTCAGTCAGGCTCGCCGCCGCCCCCGCCTTCCACACAATGCTTTCGTGCCGACCATTCCTGGCACCGTTTTGCGACTCTGCGACACAGTCGCCTTATTGTGACGGGCCAGCCAGATCGTTTCGACTGCACAGTCTGCCCCATGACGTTCGCCTGCGTGGGGCAGTGCGGGCTGGTGCGAAATGGTAAGGGAAATCCCCCACGAGCGAAGACCGCGGTTTCTGCGAGGTCCAGGAAGACTTGCAGGCGCCGTCCGGTCACGTCTGTCTCATATGGAACGTGACAGCTCCGTTCGGGTCCAGACGAATGTGTTGGCAGGTACAACTCGCCGGACAGGGGTTGACGCCCTAGCGTGGAGCCTGCCGAAAATCTTCTGTAAAGTGTCGCAGATGGACAGTCCTTGGTAGACCTTCGGAATCTCACCTATAACGAGCGGAAGATTGGCCGCCCGAAAGGTCTGACCTGCGACATGAAGATTGACTTGAAGGCTGCTAAGAGCGCGGCGAAACAACTTCGGAGGTTCGAGTGAACGCACCCATGCGCGTGTTGATTGCCGCTTCACCCGGGATGGGACATTTACTCCCGATGGTCCCGCTTGCCTGGGCGCTTCGCGGCGCCGGCCACGAAGTGCTGGTGGTCACCGGCGGGCGGAGCCTCGCAGCCGCCGAGAAGTGCGGGTTGCCGTACCTCGACTTCGCTCCTGAGATGACCGCCGACGAGATCAACGACGGCTTCCGGCAGCAGCTCGCGGTGCTACCGGCGTACACGCCCAGCGTGCGCTGTCTCGCGGATGTCGCCGAACGGGTGGCCGTCGTGGCGCGACTCGGGATGGACCAGACGGTGCGGGCGTCCGAATCGTGGCGGCCGGACCTGATCGTGCACGACCCCATGAACGTCGGCGGCTTGATCGCCGCGGCCCGGCTTGGAGTGCCCGCGGTCGAGCACCTGTGGGGCTTCATCCGCACCACCGGGCTGACCGAGCGGTACTACGAGTTGCTGAAGGACGACTTCGACCGGCACGGCGCGAGCGGCCTGCCGGAGCGGATCGTCCTGGACGTCGCGCCGCCGAGCATGCTCAGCGGACGCCCGGCGGGTTGGTCGATGCGGTACGTGCCGCACGACAGCGGACCGCTGCCCGAATGGCTGGTCGGTCCCGCGCGGACCGGCCGCCCCCGGATCGCGATCACCCTCGGCACGGAGATCCCGTCGAACGACGGGGCTGGCGCGTTCGGGCGAACCGTCGCGGCCGCCGCGGAAGTGGACGCGGACTTCGTGGTCGCGGCGGGGGTGGATCCGGCCGGGCTCGGCCCGCTGCCGCCGAACGTCCGGGCCGAGCGGTGGCTTCCCTTCGGCTCGTTGCTGACCCGCTGCACGGGGGTCGTGCACCACGGCGGTTCCGGGGTGACGATGGCGGCACTGGCCAACGGAATCCCCCAGCTGCTTTTGCCGGACGGCACCGACCGGTACGCCAACGCCGAAGCGGTGGCCGACAACGGCGCCGGACTGACATGCGCGCGAGACGAGGTGAGCGCGGCACTGCTCGCACAGCTGGTGGCGGACGACGGACTGCGGCTGGCGGCCGAGCGGGCCCAGGTCGAGATCGGGATGCTGCCGACCCCGGCCGCCGTGGCCGCTCGCCTGGAGGCGCTCACTCGGTGAGACGGCCGTGGCGTGACCCGAGCAGCGTTTCCCCCTCGCTTCGTGAGTGTTGCGGGCGGCTATTGTGGGGAAACCCAAATGTGGCGTCTCCCGCTCGGCTTGGCTGACCACGTGAACGCCCCGACAGCCCGCCAAAGCACGCAAAAGCGACGTAGTGGGACAAAATGATAGCCGCTGGATGTCCACAAAGGACCCGTGAACGTGGCTTATGTAACGCTGACCGTTACATAAGCCACGTTCGTGAGTCTGAAGCCCCTCGCCTCAAGGGTGAGCCGGATTAACGCTTCATCCTTGAGGTGTCACGTTTACCCTTCCCCTCAATAGAACCGCCCGCAACACTCACGAGTCCTTCAGCTCGAAGACACGGAGTAGTTGTTGGTGGTGAATTTGAGCCCACCGGAGGACGAGGTGATCTCGAAGCCGAACTGGACCTCGCCGAGCGTCACGTCACCGAACCAGCCCTTGCTCTTGATCCACTTCAGCACCGCGAGGATGTCGACCGAACCGGAGTTGGTGTTTCCGTTGCGCAGGAAGGAGAACACCGCGTTCCCGCCGTTGCTGCCCTTGTAGACGTCCCAGGAGTGCCCGCCGACGCTGACCGAGGCCTGCTTGCTGCCGATCGGCCCGACCGCGCCCTGCTTGTTCATCCACAGCATGATCTCGTAGGCGTTGTTACCCGCCCAGATGTCATAGGCGGTCGTGTACGCACCGCCGCCTGGCGCCGAGACGCCGAAACTGCTCCTGACCGAGCTCAAGCTGCTCAGCGACCTGCCGACGTTCTTCGACGAGTGCGGATAGGCCTTGACTCCACCGGTATTGGGGTGGTTCGCGGTGACGCCCCACTTGCTACCGGAGTCAGCCCAAATGGTCTGGGAGCCCGCGCCCGAGCCCCAGACGTCGTTGCGCACGGTGTAGCCACCGCTGGACCAGCTTCCGAACTTGTCCGAGGACGACCACGCCGCTGCCTGAGCGGGCGCGGCCGTGGCCGCGACCATGGCGAGCACGATTGCCGGGGCAAGCACGAGCTTCAAAAGTTTCCGCATCACTTCTCCTTTCCCGGGCTTCGATGCCGGGATCAACCGCGCCACTTCGGGTTCGGAGCGGCGGAACTTGGCTCGGAGGCGGGCCGGCGGCGTAAGGCTCGCCTCCGAGTGTCGGGGGATCAGCGCGTCAGCTGGAACCACGAGAGGGTGACCGGCGCGTCGAACTGGAGATAGACGTCGTGCCGTCCGCCTGCTCGCGCCAGTTCGGCGCCGATCTTCGTGAAGGTGTACTTGTCCCCGGTGCTTGCCACTTCGACCGTGCCGAGCACCCTGCCGCGCACGGGATCGTCGAGCCGCACGGTGATCCTCGCCGTGCCACTGCCGGATTTGGACGCCGAGGCGATGAAGGTCCGTGCGCCGGGATCGAGCTGGACACCCTTGAAAGCGAGCCAGCCTCCGGCGGTCGCCGCGACGGAGGTTCCGGCGTCCTTCGCTGTGTCGGTCAGCGTGACGCCCCGGTAGTCGTCGAAGTTCTGCGCCTCCGTCTTGGCACCGAGGTCGCGGGCGGGGATGTGTTCTCCTTGCACGAAGACTCCGACGCTCTGGGCGATGTCGGTCGCCGAGTGGCCGACCGAGAAGTCGTAGCGACCGGTCTCGACGACGGACTTGCCGCGCGTGACGTCCCAGAACGCCAGGTCGGCCACGGGAACGCGCAACCGCACGGTCTTCGTCTGCTTCGGCGAGAGCGTCACCTTTTCGAACGCGCGCAGCTGCCGGACCGGCTGCTGCGCACGCGAATCCCGAGCGCTCGAGTACAGCTGGACGACGTCGGAGCCGGCGCGGTCCCCGGTGTTCGTGACATCGACACTGACCTCGACCGTGCCTGCCGCGTCGTCGACCGGCCGGTCGACGCGGACACCGCCATAACGGAAGGAGGTGTAGCTCAGGCCGTAACCGAAGGGGTACAACGGCTTTCCCCGGTAGTACTGGTAGGTCATACCGGTCCTGGAGATGTCGTAGTCGAGGATGCCCGGCAGCTCGGCGTCGGAGCGGTACCAGGTCTGGGTCAACCGGCCGCCGGGGTTGTGGTCGCCGAAGAGCACGTCGGCCAGCGCGTGCCCGGTCTCCTGGCCCGCGTGCGTCGTCCACAACAGACCCGGCGCGGACTGCGCGTCCCAGCCGCTGGTCGGGTAGCTGTTCTCGACCACGACGACCGTGTGTGGGTTGGCCTTCTGCACGGCCTCCACCAGCGCCTTCTGCGCCGGGGCGAGCTCGGTGCCGGTGCGGTCGTTGTCCTCGCGGCCGTTGATGAACGGCATGCTGCCGACCACGACCACCGCGGTGTCCGCACCCCGCGCGGCGGCCACTGCGGCGTCGACCCCGCTGTGGAGCACCTCGCGGGAGAACTTGGTCGCGTGCGCCACGTCGGCGGCGCCGATGGTGAGCGCACCGTCCGCACCGACGACCGCGAACCTGTTCGGGCCGAACCACGGCTGCCCGACCTCGTTCCCGGCGTACTCCAGCACATAGGTGCCGTCCGGCTGCGAGTTGAGCTTCAGCTGCTGCTGGACGAACCAGCCGTTGGGCTGCGCGGCGTTGTTCACCAGCGCACCGCCCACATAGGACAGGTACTTGCCGTTGGCCGCGGTGCGCAGGGTGAGCTTGCCCGCACCCCAGTCGAAGACGTCGAACGCTTCGGCGTTACCCGCGCCGGTGCCGCTCGCGGCGAGCTTCGCGCCGGCCGGGTCGGTGGACGCGGTGAGGTACTTGCCGGTCGCGGGGTCCTTCAGCGCGATCCGGTCGACACCTTCACTGGACGCGACCGTGCCGCCCGCGCCGAGCCGCTCCTTGATGCCCTGCAACGGCGTGACCTTGTACTGCATCGTGCCGCCGTACCAGTCTTCGTACAGCGTGTCGGCGAGCGGGCCGACGACGGCGACCTTCTTGTTCTTCGCCGCGTCGAGCGGCAGCGCGTTCTTGTCGTTGCGCAGCAACACCATCTGCTCGGCGGCCGACTTGCGCGCGAGTGCGCGGTGCTCCGGCGAGTTGATCACCGAGGGGGTGATGTTCGCGTACGGGTTACGGCCGGGCGGGTCGAACTCGCCGAGCCGGAACCGCAGCGAAAGCAGGTGCCGGTCGGCGTTCTCGATATCGGCGACGGTGAGCAGCCCCTGCGTGAGCGCCGACTTGACCGCGGTCGTGGTGATCGAGCCGTTGGTGTCGTCCACGGTGAAACTGTCGACACCCGCCTTGATCATCGCGGCGGCGGCCGCCGGCTTCGTCGGGTAGTACTTCTCCGAGTCGACCAGGTTCCACGGCGCGCCCGCGTCGCTCACGACGGCGACGTCCTGCGGCGCCCACGTGCGCACGACCGCGTTGAGATCGGGGGAAACCGTGGCCGGGCGGCCGTTGACCAGGTTGTACGACGGCATGAGCGCGTTCGCGGCGCCCGCGCGCAGTGTCGGGCCGAAGGCTTGCTCGTCGTAGTCGTGCAGGATCTTCGGCGGCACCGAGGAACTGGTCGTCGTCCGGTCGACCTCGTTGTTGTAGGCCAGGTAGTGCTTCAAGGTGGGCGCGGCCTGGAGATAGCGCGGATCGTCGCCCTGCATGCCGCGGCCGTAGGCGGTCGCGACCCGGCTGGTCAGGTACGGATCCTCCGAGTAGCCCTCTTCGTTGCGACCCCAGCGCGGATCACGCAACAGGTTCACCACCGGAGCCCAGAGATTCAAGCTCCACAGTCCAGGGTTGCGCGCGTTGAACCCGCGCGCCTCCTGGCCGACGGCGGCGCCGACCTGCTTGATCAGCGCCGGGTCCCAAGTGGACGCCAGGCCGAGCGCCTGCGGGAACACCGTGCCGTCCGCGAAGACGACAGCGCCGTTGTGGTCGTTGTCGGTGCTCCAGCCGACGCCGTGCAGCGCCTCCGTGCCGGTCTTGAACTTCGCGATGCCCAGCCGGGGGATCGCTGGCTGGTACTGGTGCAGCAAAGAGATCTTCTCGTCCAGCGTGAGCCGGGAGATCAGGTCGCCGAGGCGGGCGGAAAGCGGCGCCGCCGGATCACGGAAGACGGGAGGCGCGTCGGCGAGAGCGGGCAACGGCGCGATCAACGACGCGACGAGCGGTAGCAGCAGTGCTCGCCGAATCCGGGATCCACGCATGAACCGGCCTCCAAGGAAAGTTGAAATTATCGAATCGATTCGATTGCCTCGACGAAGTTCTTGATCGACGACAAGAAGGTACAAAAACTATTGCATCCACGTTACCGCGCGGTCAAGCACTCATGCAAGATCCACCTCATAGTGCGCTCTACCTGGAATAACTTGCCAGACGCCTACGCGTAGCCATGCACGATCCAACGTTCAACGGTTTCGAACGAGGGTTTTCCCTAAAGTTAGCGTCGCACCCGATCTTCGCCATTGCGCCGGATGGCGGCGTGACCTACGGTCGCAGTTGTCGATGCGATTCGACAACTGCGAGAGGGTGACGTCAATGGTCACGATCACGGACGTCGCGAATGCGGCCGGTGTCGCCCCGAGCACGGTCTCCTACGTGATCAGCGGCAAGCGATCGATTTCGCCGAAGACCAGGCGGCTGGTCGAAGAAAGCATCCGCAAGCTCGGCTATCACCCGCACGCGGGCGCCCGCGCGCTCGCCAGCAGCCGGACCAACGTGCTGGCACTGGTGATCCCGCTGCGCGCCGACCAGAACGTCACCGTGGTCATGGAGTTCGTCGCCTCGGTCGCGCTGACGGCCAGGGCACATCGCCACGACCTGCTCCTGATCACCCAGGACGAGGGACCCGCCGCACTGCAGCGCGTCGCCTCCTCCGCGCTCGCGGACGCATTGATCATGATGGACGTCGAGGCCGACGACCCACGGGTGCCCATGCTGGTCGCACTGGACAGACCGGCGGTGCTGATCGGCGTGCCCACCGCTCCGACCGGCCTGACCTGCGTCGACCTCGACTTCACCGCGGCAGGCTCGGAGTGCGTGTCGCACCTGGCCAAGCTCGGTCACCGGGCGATCGCGCTGGTCGGCCCGTCCCCTGCCGTTTACCAGCGCGGCACAAGCTACGCGACCAGGTTCCTGTGGGGCTTCGAAGCCAGCGCGGCCGACTGCGGCGTGCGGGTGAGCTCACGGCCGTGCGCCCATTCCTACGACGC
The DNA here is from genome assembly GCF_042734395.1 of Amycolatopsis sp. NPDC059657. Lineage (NCBI taxonomy): Bacteria > Bacillati > Actinomycetota > Actinomycetes > Pseudonocardiales > Pseudonocardiaceae > Amycolatopsis > Amycolatopsis sp. NPDC059657. The sequence goes on from NZ_JBHWEB010000015.1 coordinate 32,020, forward strand.
CGTCAGCGCCTGCCTCGACGAACTGTTCGAATCCGACCCCGCGCTCACCGGCCTGGTGGTGCACAACGAGGCCGTACTGTCCGCTGTGCTGGCCGACCTCGGACGCCGTGGCCGCCGCATCCCCGCGGACATCTCCGTGGTTGCCGTCTGCCCGGACAGCATGGCGGAGAACCACCTCGTCTCGCTCACGACCGTCGCGATCCCCACCGGGGATCTCGGCACGATAGCGGTCGAAATGTCACTGGAGCGCCTGGCGGGGCGGGTGCTCACCGAGACTCGCCTGATCGCACCGAAACTCACCGTGCGGGGCAGCACCGCACTCGTGAATCCACGGCCATTTTCCGAATATTTCAGGTAGCCACCCGGACCGCCGCCAATGCACGCTCCACATCGTCATGTTCCGCCCGCAGAGTAAGGAACGTCGGATGCTCAAAAAGGCTTTCTCCCGTTACCTTCCGTTGGTCATCGCCGTCACCGCGGTCACGGCGATGACGTTCATGGGCACGCCCAGTCAGACCGGCGTCGCGCTCGACGGCGGCGCGGCGTCGGCCGCCAACCCGGAGCTCAAAGGAGATCCAGCGCAGCTCCTACGCTCCAGGACCGGTCAAGCAGAGTCCATGATGGCACCCAAGCCAAGCAGCGTGGACGGCACGGAGGCCATGCCGTGGAACACGCCGAGCAAGAAGTCCTACACCATCACCAGTTCCTGCAATTCCTACAAGGACGCTATCCGAAAGGGTGCGGCCGCATGGAAGAACTTGACCGAAGGCGGCGGCACGCCGGTCGAATGCACCAACAGCAACATTCAGGGCTGCGGCGGCGGGGTGGTCGTCGGCTGCAACCAGAGCGGGGGCGTGAAGATCATCCTGTGGATGAGCAACGTGCGAGACAAGGCGCTGCTCGCCGCGCACGAGTTCGGCCATGACTGGTTCGGCCACACAGGCAACGGCTGCCACACGTGGAGCAGCGCGGAGTCGGTCATGCAAGCTACCACTTGCGAATAGCCGCGATCGCCCGCGGCCTATTGTGCAACCGGTGGCACAATCAGAAAAATGCGCAAATTGGCTCAATTTACTCGTCACATCAGATTTGAGGTGTTAATTTTCGCGCCATGAAAACAAATAGCATGAGTAAGCGACTGCTTCTTCTTACGGTCAGCTTCCTGGTCGGCGGCTCGGTCGCTTCGGGCGGCGCGCTCGCCGCCGGGCAGTCGACCAATGCCTCCTCGCTCGGCGATCAGGTCGTCTCACTTGTCAACAAGGAGCGCGCGAAGGTGGGTTGTAAGCCGCTCGGCAACGACAGCCGGCTCGCACTTGCCGCGCAGCGGCACAGTGACGATATGTCCAAGCGCAACTACTTCTCGCACACCTCACTCGATGGCAGCGATTTCGGCCAGCGCGCTGTCAGGGCCGGCTACCCGAACCCCGCCGCGGAGAACATCGCGATGGGCTACACCTCGGCCGCCCAGGTGATGCAGGGGTGGATGGCATCCGATGGCCATCGGCACAATATCCTCGAGTGCTCGTTGAAGAATGTGGGCGTCGGCGTCGCCACCCAGGGTTGGTACTGGACCCAGGACTTCGGCCGCTGAGCACCCTCAGTCCGTAAAGGACACGGTGTCGACAGCAGTAGTGCGATGGTATCGCAACGGCCTTTCCTCGCGATTCGATTGTTGGCATGGTAACCGCAATCAATATCACTCCGGAAAGGCCGTTGCCCACATGACACGCAGGACGGGCCTGTATCAATAAAGCGATTTTTCGGAAATTATCGTCGATATTGTCAAGCCGTTTTGAATAAACCTCATTCTTGGAAATCGGAAACCGGTTTTTGGCTTGTCGGCGGAATGGCTGATCCGCGACGGCAAAGTCGTCCCCACGACGCTGCTTCTTTCCCACCCCGAACAACGAGAGCGACTCGCCCGGCTTGCCGCCGAGTGACGTAATGCGGGGTCCGCCCCGGCCTCTGGTCGATCATCCCACCCCCTTCGACAGGTGCGGAGTACCGAGGCGACACCCTCCGTCACGACCGTCCGTTCGCTCCTTCGATTCGATTGAACGACGTCATGGCACATATGCGACGCGCGTGGCAGCAGGAAATGCGCCGCGCTATTCAGTGGGAAGCGGCTTACCGGAGAGAAGCCCGCCGCGAACGGTCCCGGCCGCGGGAGCGCGCCGCGGCGAGCAGGTCGTCATCGGCTGCGGGAACCGCGCCCGGTGACAGATGCCCCGCCAGCTCCCGGATGCTCGGCCGCGCGAACAGGTCCAGCACCGTGATCGGCCGGTCCAGCAGTGAGGCCAGCTCCCGATGCGCCCGCACCAAGGTCAAGGACGTGGCGCCGAGTTCGAAGAACAGCCGCGCCGGGTCCAGTTGCGTAGCTGGGACGTCCAGCAAGCGGCCGAGCACCGAGGCGATCTGCCGCTCCAGGGCCGGATCCGCGGCTCCGGTGCGCTGGCGCGGCACGCCGCGGTCGACCGGGACCGGGTCTCGCGCGAGGTCACGGCCGTCAAGCCCGGCGGGATCCGTCTGATCCCAGTCCGTCGCCTCGATCGCCGAGAGGTAAGCGGCGAACAGCTCGTCGAGGTAGCCGCCGGGGAATGCCGCGTCCACCGCGTCCCAGTTGATGCGCAAAGCGCCGTCGGCCTCGAAGACCTGGCAGTCCAGCACGACGTGCGGGGTCTGACTGATCGCGTAGTCCGTGCGGCCGAAGCGCGACAGGAGCCGGGACGCGTCGGCGGAGTCGCCGTCCGCGGTCCGGGTGCTGCCGAGGCCGCTCGAAAACACCACCGGAAGCAGCACTTGGCCGCCGCGGAGCGCGGCGAGCTCGCGCAGCACCTCGTTGCCGTGCACCGCCCCGTGTTCGAGATCTGCCAGCAGCCGTCGCTGCACGGCCTTCGCCCGGTCGGCCACCGTCCCGGCCGCCCGGTCGACGTCCAGCAGCAGCGTCGACGTGTAGTCGCCGATCACGCCTTCGTGCCCGGCAGGCCGGTCGAACGAGGTGACCACGAGGGTGAATCGGTCCCCGCCACCGCCCGCGCGCACAGTGTCGGCGAGCGCCGAGAGCAGCAGGCCGGTCGGGGTCACACCGTGGCGGCGAGCGTTGCGGCACAAGGCTTCCCACTGGCTCGCGCCGATTTCGGCGTGACGCCTGGTAAAGCGCACGTTGCCGGGTCCTGGCGAGCGAATCGGCAAGGCGGGGCCGTCGGCCATCTCCGCCGCCGCGCGCCGCCAGTACTCACGCGCTTCCTTCGGCACCTCGCGGCTTCCTGTCACCCACTGCTCGAACGTCGCCCGTGGAACCGGCGGCAGTAGCGCCGGGTCACGGTAGGCCGTGACCAGTTCATCGACGAGGAGCACCGCGCTCTGTGCGTCGCAGAACAGCAGGTCGAGTCCGAAGTGGACTCGCCACATCCGCTCGTCGACCCTGCTCGCCGCCACGTGGAGCATCGGGCCCCGCGCCGGGTCGAGCACCCGGTGCGAACGCTCCTCGCGCATCCGCGCCAGCTCGTCCGGATTCCCGCGCAGATCGAAGACCTCGATCGTCACCGGGACTTCCGGGGACACCACCTGCAGAGTGTCCGGCGTGACCGACGCGCGCAGCATCGGATGGCGGGCGACCACCGTGCGCAGCGCCGTGGTCAACCGGCCCGGATCGAGGTCGGCGACGTCGACCTCGGTGTAGTAGTGCGGCGCGACCACATCGCCGAGCCACGCGTCCGCCCTGCCGACCAGATACGCCAGCTGCATCTCCGTCAGCGGGAACGGGCCGGACACGGCTTCTGCCGCGCGCAGCCGTACCTCGACCAGATCCCGTCCGCCGGGCAGCACCGTGTCCTGCACGTGGTAGCCGCTGCGCTCGGCCCAGGCCTGCAGGTCACGCAGCCAGCGCCCGGCATCGACGAGCGCGTCCGCCAGCGGACGCCCGTCGGGGCGCTCCAGCCGCAGCGCCAACCCCATGTCCCCCGTGCTCGGCAGATCGGCGGGCACCACCGGTGGCGGGAGCACCACATCCCGCGCGGGCTCCCCGAGTTCCTGACGCACCAGCTCCTCGATCGACGGGTACGCCACCAGCTCCGCGAAGGACGGGCGCTTGCCGGTCGCGTCCTCGATCGCGTTCGCCAGCCGGACGACGTCCAGCGAACTGGCGCCCGCCGCGATGAGCCCAGCGGACAGATCGGCGTCGCCGAGCACCGTCCGCACCACCTCGGTGAGCCGCGTCTTCTTGACACGGAACGGGTTCGGCAGCGCCTTGTGATCGACCTTGCCGTTGTCCGTCACCGGCAGCTCGTCCAGCAGCACGAACCGGGTCGGCACCATGTAGTCCGGCACCGACTCCGCCAACCGTGCGGCCAGCACCCGCTCGGCGTCCGCCAGTGGTTCGGCGAGTACGGCATAGGCGACCAAGCGCGGACGCCCGTCCGGCCCCGGCGACGCGGCGGCGACGGCCTGGCGCACCGCGGGCAGCCGGTCCAGCGCCGCCTCGATCTCGCCCAGCTCGATCCGGTGCCCGCGCACCTTGACCTGCCGGTCCGTCCGGCCGAGAAACTGGATGGTGCCGTCACAACGCCACCGGCCAAGGTCGCCGGTGCGGTAAAGCCGTTGGCCCAGCACGGGATGCACGGCGAACCTCGCGGCCGTCTGCTCGGGATCTCCGATATAGCCGCGAGCGACGCCATCACCGCCGATGAACAGCTCGCCGGTCGTCCCGACCGGGCACGGCCGGCCGTCCTCGTCGAGGATGTGGAAACTCTGCGCCCGCAACGGCCTGCCGTACGGGATGCTCGGCCAGCCGGGGTCGACCTCGCCGATCGGATACGTGATCGACCAGATCGAGGCCTCGGTCGCGCCGCCGAGGCTCTGCACCCGCGCACCGGGGACGAGCGCGCGCAACCGGTCGGGCAGGCTGACCGGGATCCAGTCACCGGACAGCATCGCCAGCCGCAGCGAACCGAGCTGCCGCGCCGCCACCGGGTCGGCCTCTGCGTACTCCACCACCATCTCCAGCAACGCGGGCGCGGTGTTCCACACCGTCACCCCGTGCACGCTGATCAGCTCACACCAGTGCTGTGGGTCGCGCTGGCGCAGCGGATCCGGCAGCACCGCCGCCCCGCCCGCGCCGAGCACGCCGAAGACGTCGTAGACGGACAGGTCGAAGCTCAGTGCGGACAGCGCCAGCACCCGGTCCGCCGCCGTGACGGCGAACCGGTCGGTGATGTCGTCGATCGTCGTGCGCGCTTGCCGATGTTCGATCGCGACGCCCTTGGGCACGCCGGTCGAACCCGAGGTGAAGATGACATAGGCGAGGTCGGCCGGATTCGCCCGCACCCGCGGCGACACGCCCTCACCGTCCACAGTGGACGCCGAGACACCTTCGGGCAGCGGGACGCCGTCCGCGGCGACCGCGTGCTTGATCCCTGCCAGCCCGCACACCGCCTCGATCCGGGCGGCAGGCCAGGCCGGGTCCACCGGGACATATCCCGCGCCGCACCGGTTCACCGCGAGCACCGCGACGATCTGGTCGGCGGACTTGGGCAGCGCGATCAGCACGAGATCACCCGGCGACACGCCGCGGCCCGCGAGTGACGCCGCCAGCCCGTCGGCGCGCGCCGCGAGCTCGCTGTGCGAAAGGGAGCCGTCCGCGGCGATCACCGCGGGACGGCCGGGTTGCCGCGCCGCGGCCAGGCGAAGCGGGTCGTCCAGCAGCGGGCCGCATTCCGCGCCGAACGGCGTGACATCCAGGAGCTGCGGCCTGCCGAACATCGGGTCCCAGCCCAGGTCCGCCGCTGTCCACGCGCCGGCCTCCTCGGCGAGGGTCCGCAGCAACTGGTGCTGGGCGGCGACCAGGCCGTCGAGGTATCCCGGCTGGAACGCGGCTTCGACGGCGTCCCAGGTCAGGCGGAGCGCACCGTCCTCCTCCCAGACCAGGTGGTCGAGCAGTACCTGCGGAGTCTGCGAGACGCCGAAGACCTCCTCGCCCAGCCAGCCGGTGGGCGTCGTGCCGTCGCCGATGCCGATCCCGGAGGTGAACACGACCGGGTAGCTCGTGCCCAGCTCGCGCCGCACCTCCACACCGGTGAACGACCGGTGGTCGATGGCATCCCAGAGTGTCGCGTTGACCTCACGGGCATACCCGGTGAATGTCGGCGCCTCGACGGGGATCGCGACCAGTGCCGTCGTGGTGAAGTCGCCGACGAGCTCGTGCACACCCGGCACGTCTTCGGGCCGGTCGAACAGCGTCGCGTTGAGCGCGAACGGCTCGCTCGCGCCCCACCGGCGCAGCACCAGTCCGAACGCCGCCAGCAGTACCGACGTCGGGCTGAGCCCGTGTTCGGTGGCACGCTCGCGCAACCGCGCCCAGAGCGGCGCGTCGAGATAGCAGCTCCGGCGGCGGAAACGCGGTTTGGTGATCGACCCCGGCTCGACGGCCAGCGGCAACCGCGGACCGTCTGGCAGCCGGTCCACGCGCTCGAGCCAATAGGCGCGGTCACGATCACGCCGGGCGAGGTGCGCTGGATCGGTCTCGCGGTAACGCACGATGTCGAGGAACTGGACCGGGGTCGCAGGCAACTCCGCGGCCGGGTCGGCCGCGACACTCCCCCACTGCGTCATCAGCAGCCGCCAGCTGGCGAAGTCGAGTACCAGTACGTCGAAGCCGACGAACAGGCGTACCCCGCCGCTGGGCAGCAGCGCGGCACGGATGTCGAACAGTGGCCATTCGTGCGGCGCGCGTACCTGATGGGAAAGCCGTTCACGCAATTCCGCCAGCGCGCGATCTGCCTCATCGATCCGCATTCCGCGCAAATCAGTCCGCGCAATCCGGAATTCGGGCACTTGGCTCTGCTCGCGCTGGAATCCGTCACGGCCGATGGTCGTGCGCAACATCGGATGGTGCGCCACCAGCGCGCTGAACGCCGATTCGAGTGAATCAAGGTCACCGGTCGCGCGGTCGTATTCGTGATACCAGAACGTGGCGACACCGCCGAGCGCGAAGTCCCCGCCGCGTCCAGCCCAGTATGCGGCCTGCACCGGAGTAAGTACTACGGGTTCACCTGGTTCGACCCGCGCGACGGAGGTGACGGGCATCACTGCGGTGACCGCGTCGGAGGCGGTCAGGAAATCGACCACGCCTTTTGCCGGGTTTTCGCCGAGAAATGCGGTGAGCGGGATCTCGACCCCGCTTTTCGCGGCCAAAGCGCGGCGCAATCTCAGTGCTCCGAGGGATTCCACACCCAGTTCCGCGAATCTGAGTTCGAGATCGACCTCTTCGGGAACTGTACCGATGAGGTCAGCGACACATTCGCGCAGCAAGGCGGACCCGGTCATGGAATCGTGCATAGAGGGAATGCTCCTTGGAAACGGCCGGACACGTCAGGCGGGCACTCGGTCGAGCGACCTCTCCACCCTGTCGACAATGACATCCATTGTCAACTACGCTCCGCAAGCGTGACCCATCCCATCGGAAGGACAAGCCACCCGATCGTGAGCACTCTCCCCGCACTCGTGCGCCCGATCCGAGTCCGGCTCACCGCCGGCATCTGCTGTCAGGCGGCGGCCGCGGCCGCCGGCATCACGCCCTTCATCGCCGTCGCCGAACTGAGCCGCCGGCTGCTGTCCGGCGTTCCGATGTCCGCGCTGGGCCCGTTCGCCGTCATCGCGCTGCTGGCACTGCCGGTCCGGGTCGCTCTGCTCGTCGCGGCGACGACGCTGACCCACCTGGCCGACAACGACCTCCAGCTCTCGCTGCGGCGACGGCTGGCCAAGCACCTCGCGCGACTCCCGCTGGGCTGGTTCGCCACACACGACTCCGGCCGGGTCAAGCGTGCCGTGTCCGACGACGTCGGCGCGCTGCACCATCTGGTGGCCCACTCCCTGCTCGACCTGGTGTCGGCGGTGGTGGTCCCGATGGTCTCCGCCGTCTACCTTGCCACGCTCCATCCGCTGCTGGCCCTTGTCACGCTGCTGCCGCTGGGCGCGGGGCTGCTGCTGCACCACCGCGCGATGGCCGGGGTCGCGGCCCGGATGCGGGAGTATCAGGAAGCCACCGCGAGCCTGGACGCCACCGTGGTCGAGTTCGTGCAGGGCATCACTGCGGTCAAGATGTTCGGGCGGACCGGGCGGGCGCACCACCGATTCCGGGAAGCGGCCGCGCGGTACGGTGAGTTCGTCGCCGGCTGGGCCCACTCGGTCACCCCCGCGATGGCGTGGAGCCAGTTCATCCTCTCGCCGCTGGTGACGCTGTTCGCGGTGCTGGCCGCAGGCACCCTGATCGCGCCGGACGAGCTGATCTCGTTCGCCGTGCTCGGCGCCGGACTGGCCGCGCCGCTGCTGACCATCGGCTACAGCGTCCAGGACCTGCGAGTCGGTCGCACCGCGGCCGCGGACATCTGCGCGCTGCTCGCCACCCCGGAACTACCAGACCACGGTACGTCCACTGTGGACACCTCCGCCGGCGCGCTGGTGGAGTTCGAGGCCGTCCGGTTCTCCTACGACGGCGTGACCGACGTGCTCGACGGCATCGACCTGGTGCTGGCGCCGAGCACGATCACCGCGCTCGTCGGCCCGTCCGGCTCCGGCAAGTCCACACTGGCCACGCTGCTCGCGCGCTTTCATGACGTCACCGCGGGCGCGATCCGGCTCAATGGTGTCGATCTCCGCGAAATACCGACTTCGGCGCTGTACAGCCAAATCGGTTTCGTACTCCAGGACGTGCGTCTGTCGCGCGCGAGCGTCGCCGAGAACATCCGTATGGGGCGCCCTGACGCGACGATGACCGAGGTACACGACGCGGCGCGCGCGGCAAGGATCCACGATCGAGTGCTCGCACTACCCCAAGGCTATGAAACCGTCGTCGGCGAGGACGTCACGCTGTCCGGCGGGGAAGCACAACGGGTGTCGATCGCCCGCGCGCTGCTGGCCGACGCGCCTGTGCTGATCCTCGACGAGGCGACGGCGTCGGTGGACCCCGAATCCGAAGCCGCGATCCAGGACGCGCTTTCCGGCCTCGTCGTCGGGCGCACGACGTTGGTGATCGCGCACCGGCTGTCCACAGTGGTCGGCGTGGACCAGATCGTCGTGCTGGACAACGGGATGGTCGCCGAGCGCGGCACGCACGACGAGTTGCTGGCGGCGCACGGGCGGTACGCGCGGACGTGGGAGCAGGCGGCATGATCCGGCGACTGATAGCTGTGCTCGGCCCCGAGCAGTCCCGCGATCTGCGGCGAGCGGTGGTGTGCCTGGCCGTTGCGGCCGCGTTGCAGGGAGCCGCCTTCGCCTTCCTGCTGCCGATCCTGCGGGGCGGAGGGTGGCCGTGGCTGGTCGGCGCGGGTGTCGTGCTGGCGGTGTGCGCGGTCTTCTACTACCGGGGCGTGGTGGCCGGGCGGCGCGCGGGCTACACGCTGTCGACGGTGCTGCACCACCGGATCGGCGACCACGTTGTGACGCTGCCGCTCGGCTGGTTCACCCCCGCCCGCGTCGGCTCACTCGGCCGGGTCGCGACCCAGAATGTCATGAGCGTCATGGGTGTCCCCGCGCATTTGCTGGAACCCTTGATCGGCGCTGTGGTGACCCCGGTGGCCGCGATGGCCGCGCTGTCCTTGCTGGACTGGCGGCTCGGGACGGCGGCGCTGGCCACGGTCCCGTTCGTCGTCACGGCATGCTGGTGGACCACCCGGCTGGTCCGCGCGACGGACCACGCAGCCGACGCGGCCGCCGCCGACGCCGCCGGGCGAGTGGTCGAGTTCGCCCAGCACCAGCCGGTGCTACGGGCATTCGGCCGTGGCTCGCACGGGCTACGGCTGCTCGACGAGGCCCTTGTCCGGCAGCGGAAGTCGGCCCGGCGGATGCTGCGGACGGCGTTGCCGGGGTTGGCGGGGTTCGTGGTGACGGTCCAAGCGGCGTTCACCGCGTTGCTGCTCACCGGGACGTTCCTGGCGCTGGGCGGGCGGATCGAACCCACCGTGCTGGTGGTGGCGCTGCTGCTGGCGGTTCGCTTCACCGAGCCGATGCTGACCGCCGCCGAACTGGGCGCGGCGCTGCGGATGGCAGGCAACTCGCTCGAGCGGATCGAGCGCGTGCTCACCGAACCGCGGCTGCCCGAACCTGAACGGTCACCTCCGCTCGGGCCGCCGTCGATCGAGTTCGACGGCGTCCGGTTCGGCTACGACCGGCAGCGGGTGCTCGACGGCGTCAGCTTTGTCGTGCCGATGCACACCACCACGGCGCTCGTCGGGCCATCAGGTGCGGGTAAAAGCACGCTCCTGCGGCTGGCGGCGCGTTTCGCCGACGTCGAGGACGGCTCGGTCCGGATCGGCGGCATCGACGTACGCGACCTGCGCGACGAAGACCTGCTGAGCCAGCTGTCCTTGGTGTCACAGGACGTCTACCTCTTCGAAGGCACCGTGGCCGACAACATCCGGTTCGGCAGGCCGGAGGCCACCGACACCGAGGTGCGCGACGCCGCTCGCCGCGCGGGCGTCGCAGATCTCCTGACGCGAAACGGAGTCGGCGAGGGCGGCGCACGCCTGTCCGGCGGTGAGCGACAGCGCGTGTCGATCGCCCGCGCGCTGCTCAAGGACGCGCCGATCGTGCTGCTCGACGAGCCGATGGCGGCGCTGGACGGCACGAACGAGCAGGTGGTCACGCGGGCACTCGACGAGCTCCGGGCACACCGGACGCTGCTGATGGTCACGCACCGGCTGTCCACCGTCCGGACGGCCGACCAGATCGTCGTCCTTGACGGAGGCCGGGTCACCGAACGCGGCGACCATGGCTCGTTACTGGCGCTCGGCGGCCGATACGCCGGGTTCGACGCGCTGCGCAGCGGCGCCCGCGGCTGGCGGATCGCCGCCGCGGGAAAGATAGATGGAGGGAACTAAGTGTTCGAAGTCATGGTCATCGGTGGCGGCCCCGCCGGGTTGAGCGCGGCGCTGACGCTGGGCCGCCAGCGCCGTCGCGCGCTGGTGGTGGACAGCGGCAAGCCGCGCAACGCCCCCGCAGACGAAATGCACATGTTCCTGTCGCGCGACGGATTTCCACCAGCCGAACTGCGCAGGCTCGGCAGGCTCGAGGTGGCAGGCTACTCCACAGTGGAGATCCGCGACGCGCTCGTCACCGCGGTGAGCGGCGAGATCGACGACTTCACCGTGGAGTTCGCTGACGGCCGTAGCGAACGCGCCAGGCGACTGGTGCTCGCGACCGGTCAGGTCGACGTGCTGCCCGAGATCGACGGACTGGCGACGCTGTTCGGAAAGGGCGTCTACCACTGCCCGTTCTGCCACGGCTTCGAAGCAGCCGACCGGCCGCTCGCCGTACTCGGCGGGGACTTCTCACAATCGATGCTCGCGCTGTACCTCGCGGACCGGTTCACCAAGGATCTGGTGCTGTGCGCGAACGGCGGCCTGGAAGTGGGTCCTGAGCTGCGCGAGGCGCTGTCACGCAACAACATCCCGGTGCGAGAAGAGCCGGTCGTGCGGATCGAGGGCGAAGATGGCGCACTGACGATCCACTTCGCGTCAGGAGAACCACTGGAGCGATCGGCGCTGTTCCACCGTCCGGGCCAGCGGCAGCACACCGACCTCGCCGCCTCGCTCGGCTGTGAGCTGCTCCCGGACGGTTGTGTCCAGGTCAACGCGATGCAGCAGACAACGATCCCTGGCGTGTACGCCGCGGGCGACACGGCGCGGCTGGCGGAGCCGCCGGGCCCGACACCGTTCGTGATCACCGGCGTGGCGGACGGCACGAAGGCGGCAATCTGGCTGGAGCAGGATCTGTTCCGCGCGAGCGTCGAGGTCCCGATCCCCGGGACCAAGTAGCGCTCCGGCTGGGACTTCCCGCGTGTCCAGTGCGGAAAGTCCCAGCCGTCGATCAGGCTGCTTCCAGTACGGCGCACGAGAAACTCATGCCGCCACCGACCCCGACCAGCGCAACCTTGTCCCCGGTCGCCACCAATCCCTCGCGCAGCAGGTGGTCCAGCGCGAAGAGATGGTCGCCGCCGCCGAGGTGGCCGGTCCGCAGACCCAGCTCGTACAGGGTCCGGTCCTGGTCAAGCCCTAATGGCACCTGGTAACCATGCCGGAACGCGTTGGCGCCCACGAACGGCGGGATCACCCAGCGAGCCTCCTCGACGCTGGTGCCCGCCTGCGCCATCGCCTCCAGCACCACAGCCCGCACCCCTGCCACATGGGTAGTGACCACCGACGCCGGAGTTCGCCCGCCCGCGGCGAAGAACTGCCGAGTCCGCTTGCGGAGTACCAACGGCCCCAACGCCGCCGGGGACGCGTCCCGGAACGGTTCGTCGCCACGCTGAAGCCCCTCAACAGCCGGTTCGGTCCGCGAAGCGCAGGCCAGCAGCCGGAAGAGGCCGCTCCCCCTGCCCAGCACCGCGGCCGCACCGCCGTCTCCGAGCGCGATCTCCGGGTCGACCTCGAACCGGTCCACCGCGGACTCCGGAAACCGGTCGCCGACCGTGATCAGCACCCGGCCAAGGTCCGGTCGCCCGCCCAGCATGCTCGCCGCCATTTCAAGGCCGGCCACGGAGGTATTGCACAGCGCGGAGATCTGCAGCGACAGACCCGCCAGTGCCTCGCCAAGCAGCTGGTCGGCCACCCAGCAGGACGCCGACCACAGATCGATCCCACTGAACCCGACGGCCCCGTTCACATGCAACCCCGGCAGCACGTCACCGGCCGCGGCGAGCGCCTGCCGTCCGGCCGCCACGGCCAGCTCCGGGCCTGCCTGCTCCGACCAGGACACCGACCGCATCCCGCAGTGGTCACTGACCTTCGCAGGCACCGGCCGCAGCTCACCCAGCGCCCGGCCCGTGCCCTGAATCCACACGTCGTCGAATTTCACCGCGGCTTCCCGTCCTCCATCGTCAGCACCCGGTCCGCCCGTGCGGCGATCCGTTCGTCGTGTGTCACCAGCAACACCGCCATGCCCGCTCGGCGACAGCGGTCCAGCACATCCAGCACATGCGCGGCGGTCGCGGAATCCAGCGCCGATGTCGGCTCGTCCGCGAGCAGCACCCGCGGCCCGGCGGCGAGCGCACGGGCCAGCCCCGCCCGTTGCCGCTGGCCACCCGAACATTCGCCGGGTCGCCGCCCGGCGAATTCCGGGCCGAGCCCGACCTCGCCGAGCAACTCGACCGCACGCGCCCGTGGCCGCTTGACGCCACGCAGCACGCGCAGCGGGCGGCCGACCGTGTCGGCCAGCGTCCGTGCCGGGTTCAGCTCGCCTGCCTGGTCCTGCCCAAGCAGCTCGACCACACCCCGGCGCGGTGGCGCCCAGCCACCGTCGTCGACCAGCACGGAGCACCCCGCCGTGCGCCCGGCAAGCGCGCGCAACAGTGTGGTCTTGCCAGATCCTGACCGTCCCATCAGGACAACCAGTTCGCCTTCGCGCAGTTCGAGGTCCTCGGCGCGGAACACCGGCGCGCCCGCCATCGAGCCAACTTCGGTGTGCTGAACGCCGGACGCCTGCCCGGCCGTGAGCTCCAGTACGTCGTCGGCGATCCGGGCCAGCCAGTCTCGATCGTGGCTGACCACCACGGTGATCCGTCCTGGCCGCCGTCTCCCCACGACCTCGGCTGTCACCAACTCCAGCGTCGCAGGGTCGAGGCCACTCGTCGGCTCGTCCAGCACCAGCACCGCCGGATCCCGCGCCACGGCCCTCGCCAGCGCGACCCGCTGGGCCTCGCCGCCGGAGAGCTGATGCGGATAGCGCCTGGCGACGTCCGCGGGCAGCCCGAGCCGGGCCAGCAGTATCTCCACTGGCCAGCGCGAGCCACCGTCCGCGATCGTGACGCCGATGCGCCGCAAGGGATCCAGCGTGCCCACCGGGTCCTGCCCGAGCACGCCGACCCGGTCACGCCGCCACCGCCGCGCCTGCACACTGCCCGGCGGCAGTGGTACGCCGCGGTACCACAGCTGACCACGCCACGACGTCGTCGCTGGTGGCAGATCGCCGAGCAGCAGCCGCAGCAAGCTGGTCTTGCCGGAACCGGACGCGCCGGTGATGCCGAGCACCCGGCCGTCGGAAACGGCCAGTCCATCGGAGAGCCGCAGCGAGCAGTCGCCGCCGTGCCAGATTCCCTTGAGACACAAGAAGTCCGGCGGGGGCTCCAGGCCTGCGACCGTGACCTCGCGACGGCGGGCGCCGGCCGGGACGAGGTTCTGGCCGATCAGGTCGAGCCCGAGTGTCAGTGCGGTCGCCAGCAGCGCCAGCGCAGCCGCGGGTGCGAGCACCGACCACGGGTTGAGTGCCACGCCGGGCAGGTTCTCCCGCAGCATCAACGCCCAGTCCGGTGACGGCGGCTGCGGGCCGAGCCCCAGCACCGTGACCGAGACCGCCAGCTGCAGCGCCGTCACCATCCTCAGCCCGAGGTCGGCCAGCACGGTCCCGGCGACCGCGGGCAGCAGCTCGCGCACCACCACCGCGAGCGGGCGCTCGCCACGCGCGACCGCCGCCTCGACGAACCCGGCACGCCGCAGCGGCCTCGCGGTCGCGTACACCACCCGCGCCGACATCGGCACGCCGAACAGCAGCATCACCACCGCCACCGCGCTCCAGTAAGACAGGACAGCGGCACAGATCAGCACCACCAGCACCGCCGGAATCATCAGCACGCCCGCGCTGATCCTGGCGACGATCCGCTCCAGTCCGGCACCCCGCGCCGCCGCCAGCCCGAGCAGCGCGCCGGCCGCCGTCGTGACGAATCCGGCGGGGAGCGCGATGGCGAGCAGGCCCGCTCCGCCGGTCAGCACCCTGGCCAGTACATCGCGGCCCAGCACGTCGGTGCCGAGCGGATGCCCGGCCGCCGGGGTCGCCCATGGCTCGCCGTCCGGGACGACCCCGGCGAACAACCCACCACACAGCACCAAGGCAACGACGAGGAGCAGCCACCAGACGTGCCTCACCGGGCACCCGCCGCCGCGACCCGGTCCGCGATCAGCACAGCCACCAGCACGACCACAGCGTCCAGCAGCGCGACAGCCTGCACGACCGGCACGTCCCGCGTGCCGACAGCGGTGGCCAGCAGCTGCCCCAGCCCCGGATACGCCAGCAGAGACTCGACAACGGTGGTGCCCGCGAGCAACCCGCCCAGCAGCAGCGCCGCGCCCTGGGCCAGCGGCGCGGCCAGGTGCGGCAGCACGTGCCGGACCGCGATCCGCGCCGGGGACAGCCCACGCAGCCGGGCGTCGAGCACGAACGGGCGACCCACGACATCGGCGACCGGGCCGCGCAACAGCCTGGCCAGCCACGCCGCGGCGGGCAGTGTCAGCGCGAGCACCGGCAGGACAAGGATTTCCGGCCGTTCCCACGCCGACCCGCCGACCGGGAGCAGCGAGACAGCAGGCAGCCAGCCGAGCACTGTCGCGAAGACCAGCACCAGCCCACTGATCAGCACGACATCGGGCAACGCCGAGACCGCTGCCACCAGCGCCGAACCCGCGCGCCGGTCACGCCACCCCAGCAACAGCGCGACGAGCACGCCGAGCGCCACCGCGAGCAGCCAGGCGGGGACAACGACGGCCAGGCTCGCGCCGAGCCGCTGCCCCAGCACCGCTCCCACCGGCTGTCCGTCCAGATAGGACTTCCCGAAGTCGCCGTGCGCCACGCCGAGCAGCCAAGAGCCGAACCGCTCCCAGGCAGGCCGGTCGAACCCCATGGCGGCGCGCAACGCCGCGACCCGTGCCGGATCGGCCTGCTGTCCCGCCATCACCTGGGCCGCGTCCTGCGGCAGCAGGCCGGTCAGCAGGAAGACCGCCACGACCACCGCGGCGAGTGTCAGCGCGGCCCGCCTCAGCGCCGCAACCACACACTGTCCAGGAAGATCCTCGCCAAGCCGCTGCCCTCCGGCAGCCCGCGCACTGCCTCGTTCGCGACGTCGAGCCTGGCGCCGGAGCCCCAGACCAGCCAACCCCCGCCGCCTGCCATCCGCTCCTGCAGGCCACGCAGCACCGCTGTCCGCTCGCCGGCGTTCTCGATGGCCATCGCGCGCGCGAACTCGCGGTCGGACGCCGCGTCCTTCCAGCCGGTCTCGTTGTAGCTGGACACGCTCAACGCGGTCTGCCGCATCCAGACGGCGAACGGCAGATCGGTGGCGTAGCCCAGGCACAGCGGTTCGACGGTGTAGACCCGGGTCCAGTACGTCTCCGGCGGGTGCTGCCGTACCTCGGCGGTGATGCCGGCCCCGCTCAGCTGGTCGGCGAGCAGGGTGGCCGCGGAAACCATGCCCGGATAGGCGGTGGTGGTGTTCAGCACGACGGGCAGACCGTCCGGATACCCGGCCGCGGCGAGCAGCGCGCGGGCGCGGGGCAGGTCCTGGATCGGTGGCTTCAGCTCGGCCGGGTACGACGGGTCCGCCGGCGACGGCGCGTCATTGCCGACCCTGCCGTATCCGAGCAGCACGGTGTCGACGAGCTTTTGGCGGTCGACCGCGAGCTTGACCGCCTGGCGAACCTCCGGCCGATCGAACGGCGCCTTGTCCAGCCGCATGAGCAGCGGGTATCCCATCGCCGCCGGACGGGACCCGACGGTCAGCCTGCCGGTGCGCTCGGCCGCCTTCGCCGCCGCCGGGCTCACGTTGGCGGCCACGTCGATCGCGCCGGACACCACCGCGGCTGACAGGGCCTGCGGGTCGGCGAACCCCCGGATCTCGAGCCCGTCGAGGTGCGGTCGCGGCCCCCACCACCGGTCGTTGCGGACCAGTGCGACGCCCTGAGAGTCTACTTTGGACAGCCGGAACGGGCCGGACCCGACCGGCCGCTCGAAGGTCTCGGCGCCCTCCGGCACGACAAAGGTGGCGCCGGCGAGTGTCCGTGGCAGCTCGGCGTCCGGTTGCGAAGTCGCCAGCACCACGGCATGCTCACCGTCCGCTGTGGACTTTGAGACGTCCACGGTGCCCAGCCGCATCCCGTTGGCCGCCGATTTGGCGGCGATCCGGCGCAGGGAGTACAGCACATCGGCGGCGCGTACCGGGCGGCCGTTAGTGAACACGGCGTCGGTGCGCAGCTCGAACCGCCAGCGGGTGGCGGTATCCGAGGAGCTCCAAGACGTCGCGAGCCGCGGCAGGACAGCGCCGTTCTCCCCCGGCACGACGAGCACATCGTAGAGTGCGCCCATCCGCACCCAGTCGGACTCGTTGAACAGCGCGCCGTGCGGGTCGGCGACAGCCGTGGCACCGCCTGCGGCGACCGCGCCGTAGCGCAGGGTGCCGCCGGAGACCGGCGCGGTGGTGGGCGGGGGGGGGGCGCCCCGGGGGGCCCCCCCCCCCCCCCGCCTCCCCCCCCCCCCCGGGCCCCGGCACGAACCCGATCAAATT
>NZ_JBHWEB010000015.1:49349-124894 GCF_042734395.1 Amycolatopsis sp. NPDC059657
GGCCGCCGGCGCCGGGGGGTGTGCCCGCCTGCGGCGCGCCGCCGGCGCACAACGCCAACGCTCCGGTCAGCAGCAACGCCTTGCGTCGCGAGAACTCGACGTTCATTCGGAAACCCCGAACGCGGACCAGTCGCCGGACAGTGCCAGCTCGACGCGGTGGTCCCACGGGTCGTCCTGAAGCACCGGATGCCCGGTAGCGGCGAAGACGGCGGTCTTCGCTGGCGTCGCTTCCAGCAGTCGCGCTGAGCCGCGCACCACGGTGTGGAAGCTCGCCGAGACCGTGCCGCCGACGTCCTTGCCCGCTCCGATGAGCGCGTCGAGCATGCTCAGCACCCGCAGGATGCCCGCCTGCGCGGTGAGCACGGCGGTCACGGCCGACCCCACTTCCGGAGTCTCCTCCTTGATCGTCTGGCGCACGCCGGTGGTCGCGATCCCGACAGCCGCGGACGCCAGCAGTGCGGCCAGCACGAGGTAGCTCGACGCTCCCGCCGAGGCCGGTTCGACGTTGACTTCGGCCGCGGTGAGCAGGCCGGGACCGGCGCCGCGCCCCCGCCGGTGCTGCTCGGCGAGGTGCCCGGCGAACGCGATGGCCGTCTCCGGGCACACCGTGCCGAGCGCGGCCAGCGCCCGGCCGGTCTGCTCCCAGCCGCCGCCGAAGGGAATACGCAGCAGCGCGCCGTTGAGCGGGCTCGCCAGGAGACTTTCGATCACCTGGGCGCGCGGCACCGCGGCGTTCGCGGCGTCTGCCGCGACCGCCATCGGCAGGAGGTTCTGGGTGTAGAGCCAGTTCGGGAGCATCACAGTCCTGTCTTGCCTGTCTTGAGTGCCTGGGAAATCCGATCCGCCACCGCAGTGACGGCGGGGTCGTGCAGGATCGTGTAGTGGTGAGCGTCGATCTCCTCGACGCTCAGCGTCCCCGCGACGTAGGGCCGCCAGCCCAGCTCGTGCTCGGCGAAGGAGTCGTCGACGCCCATGCCGATCCCGCTGTTGCGCGGCGAAGCGACCCCCGCACGCAGCAGGAGCACCGGCACCGTCTCGTCGAGGTGGCTCGCGTGGTGCTCGGCCAGCCCGCGCAGATGGCGGGCGAAGACCGCTACCCGGTCAGGGTCGACGATCAGTCCGTCCGCGGCGAGGCGGCGCTGAAGCGAATCGGCGTCGTGCCCACCGCCGTAGTCGAAGCCGAGGAACGCCTCCAGCGAGCGCAGGTAGCGCAGCCGGGTCTCGTCTTCGTTTCGACGCCGGTCCAGACCCTCCAGCGCGACAATGCGCTCCGGGCTGTTCGAGTCGATCATCACCAGCAGGTCGACGCGTTCGCCGTCGGCCCGCAGCGCGCACGCCACCTCGTGCCCGACGGTCCCACCCATCGACCAGCCACCCAGCAGGTATGGCCCGTGTGGCTGACGCGCGCGGATCACCGCCAGGTAGCGCCTCACCATCGCGGGAATGTCCTCGGGGCCTTCACCGCCGGTCAGCCCGGGGTCGGTGAGCGCGACGACCGGGTTCGGCACGTCCAGCCGACGCACCAGGTCGGTGTAGCAGAGCACGTCACCGCCGGAGGGGTGTAGCAGGAACAGTGTGCTTCCGGTGCCCTCCCTCAGCGGCACGGCGACGTCGCCGTTGAGCGCACGCGCCAGCCCGGCGACCGTCGGCGCGGCGAGGAACGTCCTCGGCGGCACCGGACCGCCCGGCACTCGCCCGAGCATCCGGACGGCGAGCAGCGAATCGCCGCCCAGCGCGAAGAAGTCATCCGACCGGTCCACTTCGGACACTCCGAGCAGATCTGCCCACAACCGGGCGATCGCCTGCTCGACAGCGGCCTTCGGTGCGCCGGATTCGACGACCACGCGCGTCTCCGCCTGCGCCGAGGCGGACGCGCCGGACAGCTCGACGAGGTCATCCCAGCCACGCCCTGCGGCCAGCTCCCGCGTCCGCTCGACGACGTCGGTGAACAGCCGGTCGACCAGGCCTTGGCCAAAAAGGTCTTCGACCACCGCGACGTTGATGACCAGTTCGCCGACCAGTTCGAACACCCGCAGTTCCAGGAACACCTGCGGGGTGCGGATCCGCTGAACGTGGTCGGTGACATCGACCCGGCCGAGCGGGCCAGCGGCCTCCGGCCGCGTGCCGCCGACAGCGGTGTCCATGCCGAGGGTGCTCTGGAAGACGATCGGGGCAGCCGGACGAGTGGTGCCACGGCGTCGCGAAAGCTCACGCGCCACCTCGACACCACTGACCAGGTTGTGCGCGAGAGATTGCGCGATCTCCGCTCGCACGCCGACGGCCAGGTCCGCGAATGTGCCGCCGTCGCCAAGGTCGATGCCGAGCAGCGCGGTCGACGAGAACGCGCCGATCATGCGGTCGACGTCCGGGTGCAGCGGCAGCCGGGTGCCCTGCAGGCTGTTCAACAGGAATCGGCTCTGGCCTGCCCGCTTCGCCAGCGCGACGGCGTACGCGGTGAGCAGCACGGCGGTCGGGGTGAGGTCGTGCCGGGCGCACTCGGCGCGCAGCGCTTCCCAGTCCCGCACCGGCAGCCGGGCCTCCCGCACACCCATCAGCGCCGAGGCGACCTGCCCGGGTTCGGCGGTCATCGGCAGGCCGGGCGCCGCGGGCAGTGCGTCCAGGCGCTGCCACCACCAGTCGCGGTCGGCCTGCCATTCGGCGCCACCGCGGATCTCGGCCAGTGCGTTGGCGTAGTCGCCGAAGTCGACCAGCAGCGGCGGCAGCACGGTGTTGACGTCCGCGACATAGGCGAGCAGCTCGCGTTCGAACACGGCCGCCGACCAGCCGTCCATCACCAGCAGGCTGAACGAGGTGAACAACCGCCCCTGGCCCCCTGGCAGCAGGACGAGCCGCATTGCGAGGCCAGGCCCGGTCACCGGGTCCGGTCCGTGCGCGCTCATCCGGTCCCGGATCGCCGCGAGTTCCCCGTCGATCGCCGTCGTCGCACGGAGGTCGACCACGTCGAGGCCGATCTCGGCGTCCGGGAGGATGCGCTGAGTGCCGTCCGGCAGAACACGGGCACGCAGCATCGGCTGGTTCGCCACGATCCGGCGCAACGCGTCGGCCAGCGCGGCGGGCGCCCGCTCGGCGTCCACTTCGGACAGCGCGACGTCGGTGCACACGTGCGCGGAGGCGTACGAGAGTTCCCAGCCGCCCTGCTGGCCGACGAAGTAGGCCTGCTGTAAGGGAAGCAACCCGAACGGCGCGTCCACGTCGATGCGGCGGTTCACCCTGGTGGCCAGCGCACGAGGCGCTGGACCGTCCGCGGAGCGCGCACGAACGAGCGCGGTCAGTTCGGCGAGCGTCACCTCGGCACGGATCTCCGCCGGCGTGAGCACGACGTTCAGCCGTTGCCGGATGAACGATGCCATCCGCACCGCGAGCAGTGAGTCACCACCGGCGCCGACGAACGACACGTCCGGCGAGAGCTCGGCGGCGTCCAAGTCGAGCAGCTCGGCCCAGATGGCCGCGAGCGCAGTCAAGATCGGGTCCTCAGTGGACGGTTCGCTCCAGTCGTCGTCGGCCAGCTTTTCCAGCGATGCCACGTAGTCCGCGAACACCCGATCGGCTTCGACGGCGTCGAGTGACGTCTCGGCGACGTCCCACTGCAGGATCAGCTCACCGTGGCGCTCGTAGACCTGATGGTCCAGCCACACCTGCGGGGTCTGGCTGACGCCGTGCACGATCGGCCCGAGCCATTCGTGGTCGTGCGGCTCGCCGCCGAGCGCGTCCAGCCCGAGCATGCCGGTGAACACCACCGGCACGTTCCGCTGCCGGCCGGTGCGCCTGGCCTGCTCGGCCAGCACCTCCAGTCCGGAGAACGCGGTGTGATCGAGGTCGTCGAACAGCCGCCGCTGGGCCGCCACGGCCCGTTCGGCGAAGCCGCCCAGACCCCGCCGGTCCACTTCGAACAGCAGCAGCGACGAGAACTCACCGACGATCTTGTCGACATCGGCGTGCAGGGCCGGCCGGTCGAACACGGTGAGCGTGAGGCTGAAGTGGTCGCTACCGGACCACGCCGACAACGCGTCCGCGTACGCCGCCAGCAGCATGGCGGTCGGGGTCACTCCCGCATTCCCCGCGCGCTCACGGAGCCGGGCCCAGCGGTCAGCGCCCAGCACCGCGCGGCGACGGCCGAACCGCGGCCGTTCGCCGGATTCGCGTACCGGCAACGCCGGCGCCGAGGGCAGCGTGTCGACCCTGGCACGCCAGTATTCGGCCGCGCGCCGGTGTTCCCGCCCGCCGCGGCGGTGCTCGATCGCGGCGACGCAGTCGGCGAAGCTCGTGGACAGCGGCGGTAGCTCGGTGTCCGGGTCCGCGTAAAGCGCACGCAGCTCACGGTCGACGATCAGGTAGCTCGCCGAGTCACAGACCAGCACGTCCACCGACAGCAGCACCCGGTGTGAGCCATCGGGCAAGCGGACGGCGTGTGCCTCGATCAGCGGCCACCGGTCCGGCGCGGCGACCCGTCGTGAAAGCCGTTCACGCAGCTCGTCGAGTCCGCTCTCGGTGAGGTCATGCAGCGGGACGCGGTAAGCCGGGATCTGTGGCAGCACCAGGTTCTCGCCGTCGGCGGTGATCACCGACCGGAGCATCTCGTGCCGCGCGATGACCAGGTTCCACGCCCGCTCGTACCGGGCCAGGTCGAAGTCACGGGCCTCGTGCTCGAGGTAGAAGTGGCAGGCGACCTCGCCGAGCGCGAACCCTGCCGACCTGCCCACCCAGTAGGCGTGCTGGACGCGGGTGAGCGGGAACGGGCGTCCCGCCTCGGCCACCGGCGAGGTGGTCTCCGGCACGATCTCGCGGTCGCTGGACGCGACGAGCCCGGCGAGCCCTGCCACGGTCGGCCTGGCGAGCAGGTCACGCAGGCGAAGCGTGACGCCGTGGTCGTCACGCAGCCGGGCGAGCACCCGGGTGGCAAGCAGTGAATGCCCACCCAGCGCGAAGAAGTCGTCGTCGCGGCTGGTCACCGGTCGCCCGAGCGTCTCGCTCCACAACTCGGTGACGAGCCGTTCTTCCGCGGTGACGACCGTGTCGCCACCGGAACTGGTCCGGACAACCCGTGCTGTGAGAGCGAGCGAACGGCTGTTCAGCTCGGACGGCGACACCGCGACCTGTGGCGGGGGCACGTCGGCCGCGGCCAGCCGGAGCAATGCCGTGATCGCGTCGTCACTGTCGAGTGCGTGGCGCATGGTGATCTCGGCGGCGGATTCGCGTTCCTGTGCGGTGCCGAACCGCCAGCGGTCCCAGTCGGCGGCGACCCAGCGCGTGGCATCCCCTGCCATGGCATGGGCGAAGCCGTCGACGAACCGGCTCGCGGCGACGTAGGCGCCAAGACCGAACCCACCGATCGTGCCGGCGGCCGACGACATGAGCAGCACGGTCCGCGGGCGCACGGGCAGCGTCTCGATCGCGGCCCGCAGCGCCACGAGGCCAGCCACCTTGGGCGCCAGCGAGGTCATCACCGTTGCTTCGTCCGCTTCGGACAGCGCGGCCAGTTCGACCACGACAGGCGCGTGCACGACCAGGTCGATCCGGCCGTGCTCCTCGACAACGCTGGCGAGCAGCTCCGTGACCGCCCGCGGATCGGTCACGTCCACGGTTTCCACGCGGACGTCGAGATCTGGCAACGGGCGCGGGTTCCTGGACGCGAGCACCACGTGGGCACCCGGAAGCCGCCGAGCGAGTGCCTGCCCGACATTGCCGAGCCCGCCGGTGACGACGACCACGGGGTCGGACGGCAGCTCGCCGAGCTTCCCTGGGTGCCACGACTCCCACGACCGCTGCCATCGTTTGCCGCCGCGCAACGCCAGCTCCCGTGCGCTGTCACCGGCAGTCAGGTCGGCGATCTCCGCAAGCACCTGGCCGACGAGGCGCGCGTCCGGGGCCCCTGGCACGTCGAGGGTGCGCCAGCGGAGTCCTGGCGACTCCTGCCCCAGCACCCTCGGCAGCCCGCGGACGCCCGCCGCGACCGGATCCACGTTCTCGGCGCCGATGACGGACTCGCCGTTGACCGTCAACTGGAGCAGCGGCAGCTCGCCGGACACCAGGTCCGCGTAGCCGAGCACCGCGTCCGTCAGCCGCCGCATCGGGTCCCCGTCGACGGCGGGTTCGCAGACGACCACCGCGGTAGGTTCGCCGTCACCCGCGACTTCCCGCAGCGCTTCGGCCCACGGCCCGTCGCCGACGATCCGCAGCCCGGGTACGGGTAGTGGACCGAGCGGGGGAAGCTGACGCCACACCGGGAGCTGCAGGGGCTCGCTGGAACTGGCGTCGTCCGTCACGCGCGGCACGGGGTCGATCCAGTATCGCTCGCGCTGGAAGGCGTAACCAGGCAGCGGGATCCGGCGGCGGCCTGGCCGGTGCAGTGCCTCGTGGTCGATGTCGACGCCGTGGGACCACAGCCTGCCCAGCGCCTCGAGCACGGCGGCGCGCCCGTCCCCGCCCTCGTCCTGACGCGGGAACGTGGTGACCGCGGCCCCGCGGCGAGCGGCCAGCGCGGCGATCATCCCGCCCGGCCCGATCTGCACCAGGACCGCGGGCTCGGCCAGCGCGGTTTCCAGCGCCTCCGCGAACCTCACGGTGCCACGCAGGTGCCGCACCCAGCGCTCCGGATCGGCGAGTTCGGCGTCGGTCGCCACGCGTCCGGTCAGGGTCGTGACCAGCGGAATCTCCGCCGGCCGTGTGGAAAGCCGTCGCGCGACCGCCCGCAGTGCCGGCATCGCGGGCTCGACCAGCCGGGAGTGTGCGGCGACGTCCACGCCGACCAGCCGGGCCCGGACACCTTCCGCGACGAGCTGGGCCCGGAGCCGTTCGATGTCGGCGCTCGGGCCGGAGACGGCGCAGGCGTCGTCCGCGTTGATCGCCGCGAGGTCCAGTGCCGGGTGGTCGCGCAGCAGCCGCCCCACCTCGGGCTCGCCTAGCGGGACAGCGAGCATCCCGCCGCTGGCCAGCTCCCCCATCAGCAGCGAACGCTCGGCGACCAGCCGCGCGGCGTCCGAAATGGACAGTGCGCCCGCGGCGACCGCGGCGGCGTACTCCCCGACGCTGTGCCCCAGCACTATGTCGGGCCGGACACCCCAATCCGCCAGTAGGCGCAGCATCGCGACCGACGCGGTGAACAGCGCGGGCAGCCCGGTGCGGGGGTGCTGTGCCTCGGCGTCCGGGTCGAGCAGCACGTCGCGGACGTCCGGCGGAAAGAACGCGGCGACCTCGTCCAACGCCTTGGCGAACACCGGCTCATCGCGGTAGAGCCCGCAGCACATCCCGGCGTACTGCGAACCCCCGCCAGAGAACGCGAAGACGACGCGGGGCGTGCCCACCGTCACCGGAGCCGTCGCGGTGCGCAATGCCTGGGCAATGTCCTCGCCGGGAGCGACCGCGACCGCTGTCCGGACCGGAAACTCCTTGCGGCCCAAGGCAAGTGTGTAGGCGATATCGGCGGCGTCACCGGACAGCCCCTCGGCGAGACCACGCGCGGTCTCACCACAGGCGTCGGCGGTGGCGCCGGAAACAACCAGCAATTGGGCGCGGTCATCCGGTACGGACATCGCGGGCTCGGGCGCTTCCTCCAGCACGACATGGCAGTTCGTACCGCCGATACCGAACGAGCTTACTCCGGCCCGGCGCGGACCGTCGACGTCCCACGGCCGGGTCTCGTGCACGATCCGGAACGCCGAACCGTCGAGCCGCAGCTCGGGGTTTTCCGGGGTGGCGTGCAGCGACGCCGGAAGCGTGCGGTGCGCCAGCGCCTGCACCACCTTGATCAGCCCGGCGACGCCCGAGGCCGAGTCGGCGTGGCCGATGTTCCCCTTCACCGAGCCGAGGCCGCACCACGGACGGTCGGCGGAGCCGAACACCCGCCGCAGCGCCTGCACCTCGATCGGGTCGCCAAGCACGGTCCCGGTGCCATGGCCCTCCACATAGGACACTGTCTTGGGGTCGACGTCCGCCACCGCCAGCGCTTCGGCGATCGTGCGTGCCTGCCCCTCGGGTGACGGCGCGGTGAACCCGGCGCGGACCCCGCCGTCGTTGGCCACCGCAGAGCCGAGGATCACCGCATGGACGTGATCACCGGAGGCCTGTGCGTCGGCGAGCCGCCGTAGCACGACAACCCCGGCGCCCTGGGTGAACACCGTTCCCCGCGCGTCCGCCGAATACGGCCGGGTCACGCCGTCGGCCGAGAACGGGCCGTCGGGGACATGCAGGTAACCCAGCCCCTGCGGCACCCGCAACGACACGCCGCCCGCGAGCGCGGTGTCACACTCGCCCGAAAGCAATGACTGCGCGGCGACGTGCACGCCGACCAGCGAGGTCGCGCAGGTGGCGCCGACGGCGATCGCCGGGCCGGTGAGGCCGAACCGGTGCGCGGTCCGTAGCGGCAGGTAGTCGGCGACATTGCCGGTGTGGATCTGCAGGCTGCCGGCGGGGTCGGCGCCGCCGAGCGGGTCGAACCGGTGCGCGAGGTTGGTGGCCAGGTATCCCGAAAGCGCGGCGCCGGCGAACACGCCGACCGAGCCCGCGTCTCGGCAGCCGGCGTGCCCGGCGTGTTCCAGCGCGTGCCACGCGGTTTCGAGGAACAGCCGATGCTGCGGATCGAGCAGCTCGGCCTCCGGACCGGACAGGCCGAACGCGGCCGGATCGAACCGGTCGGGGTCCTCCAGCAGCCCGCCTACCGGTACGTAAGAAGAGTTGCGCCGCAACGACTCCGGCACTCCGCGGGCAGCCAGCTCGGCATCATCGAACCGCGAAAGCGCCTGCCTGCCCTCGGCCAGCAGCTCCCAGAACCCGTCCGCGTCCGGCGCGCCGGGGAACCGGCACGCGAAACCGACAACGGCAATAGGCTCACTCATCAAGACATCCCTTGGCAGAGGACACCGGGGTCACCGGCGCCCGACGAACAAGTACTGGCCGATCCGGCCCAGCGGGTGGCCTGGTGGCGGCAGGCATTCGAGGTCGGAGAAGCCCGCGGTGGACAACGCGTCCAGCCACTCCTCGCGGGTGGGGAAGATACGGTCGGTGCCTCGGCGGAAGTCGGTGAAGTCCGCGTCCGGGTCCGAAGCGGGTGGCGACATCAGGAACTGCATCGAGGTCATCAGCTGGTAGTGCTCGACGGTCGTGTCGATGAACACCAGCGCGCCACCTGGGGCGAGCAGCGAACGCAGCGCGGTGAGGACGTCGACGGCATGCCGGGCGTTGTGCAGCACGTTGGCCGCCAGCACGACGTCGAACGACTCCGGCTCATAGCCCTGTGCCGCGTAGTCGCCATTGACGTCGAGGAGTCCATAACGGACTCCGTCGTACGCCGCGAACCGTTCCCGCGCAGAGGAAAGGAAGAACCGCGAAACATCGGTGAACAGGTAGTCGACCCGGTTTCCGGCCAGCGCGGAGAGCACGACCGCGGTGGTGCCGCCGACCCCGGCACCGACCTCCAGCACCCGAGCCCCTGGCCGAGCCAGCGAGGCCGCCACTTCGGCTGCGACCGCGTTGGCGTACCGGCTCGCCACGTTGCGCTGGTAGACGTCATCGGCGACGTCGAGGTCGGCGTCCGCGAACAGCAGCGACTGCACGGAAATCTCGTCGCGCAGCAGCTCAGGCAGGTACGACACCGACAGCTGGAAGAACCGTGCCAGGCCAGAACCGTGCTCCAGGCCACGCGCCGCTGCTTCCAGCTTCGCCCTTGCCTGCTCGACCTCCGCCGCGGCGACGGTACGGGTCAGCCGGTAGCGGCCGTCCTCGACGACCGCCAGCTTCTCGGCGACCAGCACCCGGAGCCAGCGCCGGAGGATCCGCCGGTGCCGCGGGGCGACCGAGGTCGCGCCATAGATCTCCCCGAGGTCGTGAGCGCCGGTCAGCCCGTACCGCCCGAGGGTGAACACGATCGCCAGTAGTGCCACGTCGTCCAACTGGTCAACCAGCGTCTCGAGCCCCACCAGATCGGCATCCCTGATCGCGTGCTCGCCCGCCGCATGACCCGTCATCTCGCTCCTGTCGTCAGCTGGAGACCCGACAGTAAGTGATAACGATTATCGTTACAAGTAGCCTGCGGGCGATCGGACCTCGATCCCAGGTGACATCCGGCACAGCCTGTGCTCGCAGGTGCCCGTTCCCGCGCAGGGTGACTTCCGCCTGATCATGGCCATCGGCTGCGGTGCGGCCCTTGTCGCACTGGCGATCGCGGTCTTCCTGCCCACTCAGCGCCTCGCGTCCGCGCAAGAGCCGCACCGGTCCCGTCAGCTCAGCGACCACCGCTGATCGGCGCCGTCACCGCACGCCCACAGCACGATCTTCGTGCCGTTGGCGGTGCCGTTCCCGTTCGCGGCCAGGCACAGCCCGGACACCGCGTTCGTGATCGTGCCGTTCGCGTTGACGGCCCACTGCTGGTTGCGGCCGCCGTGGCAGTCCCAGATCACGACCGAGGTGCCATTGGTGGTCCCACTGTCGTAAGCGTCCAGGCATTTCCCGCCATTGACGACCAGCTGGCCGCGCTGGGACACCCAGGTCTGGTTGGGACCGCCCGCGCAGTCCCACAACTGGGCCTGGGTGCCGTTGACGATGGTGTTGTCGTTGCTATCCAGGCAGCGCCCGGACCGCGCGCCGACCACCGTGGCGCCTGCCGTGCCCGGCAACGGCGAAAAGGTGACGGTGCCCACGCCTGGCTCACCCGAGAACGTCAGTGTGTTGCCGCCTTTAGCCAGCGAGACGATGGCCGACACCGTGCCGGACCTGGCGGGCGGGAACGCGACCATCGTCGACTGCTGACCGTTGACCTGCAGTGTCGCCGTGGACCCACCGGTCGTGTATGCGATCGTCGCGACGGCGAGCCCGGTGGCACTCGAGTTGATCCCGGTGAACCGCCCCGCGATCCCGTTGTACGTGACCGAAGCGGCCTCCGTACCCGACACCGTCAGCAACACGGAATCGTTGGCAGGAACGGAAACGCTGTACCCGCCGGACGGGCTGCCCACGTTCTTCGCCGCCCACAGATCGCGCACCGCCGCGCGGCCGTCGGTCAGGCCGAAGTCACGCCAGCGTGCCGTCATGGTCGCCGCGGCCGATGTCCGGTTCAGCAGCAGCACCGCGCGGTTTCCGGAGCCTGCCAGCACTTTGCCGTAAATCTGCAAACCGGCCTGGTCCTCGGCGACCTTCACGCCCTGCAGGCCACGCGGATCCTGATCGACCGCGATCACCTCGCGGTTCTTGAGAATCGACGCGGTCGTCGCGTCCATGGTCGCGAGGTTGTTACCCGCCAGCAGCGGGGCACCGGAGACGGCCCACATGCTCATCTCGGTCCGCGCCGCGGACGCCGCCAAGCCGGGCATCCCGACGGTGAGCATGTCGGGATCGTTGACGTAGCCGGTGTGCTGTGAGACCGGATGCTGCGCCTGGTCGAAGTTCGTCAGCGCCTGCGCGAGTGTCGCCTGCTGCCCGTAGTAGATGATGTCGGTGCTCGTGCGCCACATCGGCGCCATCCCGGCACCCCAGTTCCACGGATTCTTCTTGCCCCAGTTACAGATCGAGAGCACCAGTTCCCGGCCGGTCTGCGCGGTCGCCGCGCGATCGGCCTCGCTGATCGCCCGGTAGGTCGCCTCCGGATCGAGGCCCTCGGCGTCACCACCACACCAGTCGACCTTGACGAAGTCGAAGCCCCAGCGCTGGAACTGCAGCATGTCCTGCAGGTAGTGCCCCTCGCTGCCGGAGCCCGGCGCGGCAGGGCGCCCCGTCGGGTAGTAGTAGCCGCACCCGTCGCGACCGGCGTCAGTGTAGATTCCGGCCTTCAAACCCTTGCTGTGCAAGTAATCCGCGATCGCCTTCATTCCGCCTGGCCATTCCGCGGTGTCCACGGTGATGTTGCCCGCGCTGTCCCGCGTTCCCTGCCACCAGCCCTCGTCGATATTGACGTAGGTATACCCGGCGCTCTTCATGCCGGACGACACCAGCGCGTCGGCCTGCGCCTTGATCACGTTGTAGTCGATCTTGGCGGCGAACGTGTTCCACGAAGCCCAGCCCATCGCGGGTTTGGGCACGGCGACCTCGGCTGGTGGCAGGTATTCGCCTGCCGAGGCCACTGGACTCACCACGATTCCGGTCGCCAGCAAAAAGGCTTGCACCCCCATGACAAAGCGCCTCAAATGATTTGGGCGAACTTTCATGACACCTCTTCTGACTGCATCGGCAGGGATGTGTTAGCGCTCACATTTCTGCGCACTGAATGCATGGTCGACCCCTCTTTCACTCCCGTCAAGGGGGCCGTGAGCGTTGCGGGCGGTTAGAACCGTCTCTTCTAACCGTCGGCAACACTCACGACTCCTCGCACCCAATTCAGCCTCGCTGGCGCGCGGAAGGCGCGGCCATTACAGTGGTTGAACATGAGAATCTCTCATGTTGCCTGCCTATCGAGGTGACGATCATGAAACGGCTCTTCGTCCTCGCGCTCACCGCGCTTCTGCTGCTTCCGGTTCCGGCCACGGCCGGCGCCGCCGAACCCCCGCTCCCGTACGACAACGGACCGCTCACCGTGTCCGGGGGCGTGTTCCGAGATGAGCACGGCCGGGAGGTCGTGCTACGCGGCTTCAACGTCTCCGGCGAAGCCAAGCTCGCCGAACTCCACGGGCTGCCCTTCGCCAGCACGGCCGATGCCGCGTCCTCCGCCGCCGCCATGCGCAAGCTGAGCGGCGCGAACGCCGTGCGTTTCCTCGTCACATGGGCCTGGATCGAGCCGGAGCCCCGCAAGATCGACCGGGAGTACCTCGCCAAGGTCACCGACCAGATCGCTGCCTTCACCGCACAGGGCATCCGGGTCTTCGTCGACTTCCACCAGGACCTGTATTCGAGGTACCTGTTCAACAAAGACAGCTGGTACACCGGCGACGGCGCGCCTGCCTGGCTGGTGAAAGCCGGGGCCTACCCCGCCGAGTCATGTGGTCTCTGTTTCCACTGGGGACAGAACATGAAGAACAACAAGGCCGTCACCGGCGCGGTGTACGACTTCTGGCACAACCGCGAAGTGACGACGGCGGCGGGTCCGATCAAGATCCGGGACGAGTTCCTGTACCAGGCGGCGGAAACCATGCGGTTCCTCAAGGAGAACCTCTCCCCCGCCGCGTTCCGGCTGCTGCTCGGCACCGACCCGATCAACGAGCCGTATGCCGGCCGTTACGACTCCGGCCAGGACGGGATCGCGTGGGAGCGGGATCTACTGTGGCCGTTCTATCAGCAGTTCCGGCAGCGGATGGACGAAGCGGGCTGGGCGGACAAAGCGGCCTTCGTGGAACCGCTGCTGTTCTGGAACCAGAACGTCGACTTCTTCGCCGAGCCCGGCGGCCTCCCTGCGGTGCCGACGCTGGGCTCTCGGTACGTGTTCAACGCGCACTTCTACGACGGCAAAGCCCAGTCCGGCGTTCTCAAACCCGGCATGGCCAACGACGGCGAATACGTCGCCGATTTCAGCCGTATCCGCGATCGCGCGCAAGCTCTCGCCACCACCGGGATCGTCTCCGAGTTCGGGCACCCGGTCGCGGGCAACACCTCCGACAAGGCGCCCAACATCCTCAAGGCGATGTACCAGGCCTTGGACTCGCGGGTGAAAGGCGCGAACTGGTGGACGGGCGCGCGCGGGTCCGGGCGCGCCCTGTCCGGGAACCAGTGGCATTGGGACCTGTACTACGACCGGCACCACGAGCTGATGAACGACAACCCCGGCCGCGTCCGCACCGAAGGCGACGCCATGAACGACGAGCATTTCTCCGCGGTGCGCCTCGACAACGCCACCCCGGTGCCGACCGTCGACGGACGGCTGATCGACCGCGTCTTCCCCCGCGCGACCGCGGGCGACACCCTGGCGTTCACCTACGAGGACCGCGTCTTCGCGGCGTGGAACCCGATCCCGGATTCGATGCCCGCGCTCAAACGGGTCGTCGGCGCCGGACAGTACGGTGTCCTCGCGTGGCGCTCCAACGGCGGCAGCGCGCCGACCGAGCTGCATCTCCCCGCCTCGTTCGACCCCGCGAAGATCACCGTGCTCAGTGATCTCGGTTCGCACACGGTCGCACCGGAACCGGGCGAGCCGGGTGTCAACCGCCTGCTGCTGTCTTCAGTGGACACTGGCAGGGCGCACTTCGCGGTCGTCGCCAACGGCTCCCCGGTCGCGTCGGGAGACCGGGATGCCGCGCTCGCCGAGCTCAAGACCTGGGCCGGCACGCAATTCCCGTGACAACGAGTGTGGCGAGGGAGTTCCGGTCGATCAAGTTCCGGAACTCCCTCACCTCGCTCAACCGCCCGCGGGCATACCCGCGCGAGCCTCCTGCGCCGTCAGCGGCCGCAGGGACAGCGTGTACTCGTAGGTGACATCGGGCTGGACCTGGTTTCGTTCCCTGACCGGGTTCGGCGTGTCGCCGACCCCGGTAACGGCGTGACTCGCGTGCAGCGTGAACCAGCCTTTGTTGCGCTGCAACTGGAACGGGTACGCGGCGCGATCGAGGTCGTCATACGGGGTCACGCTGACGTCATTGGCCCCGCTCACCAGCAGGCCACCGGTACGGCTGTCGGTCAGCAAGGCCCAGCGGGCATCGGTGTGGTTGCCGTGGTCCTGTGGCCGGTGGTAGTCGACATATTGCTCGTCCACCGTGCTCGACCGAACCCCGATCGGGGTGCCGTCCTTGCGGTCGACGTAGCTTTCCGCTGCGCGCCCGTACCAGGCGAACCGCTGGTACCGGTCCGGGATGCCCAGCGAGACGCCGATCCGCGGCAAGTACGGCAGTGTGCGCAAGGTGCCTTGTGGGGTCACGCGGTTACCCAGGCGCAGCAGGCCGGTCGACTCGACGGTGTAGGTCATCGTCTGGTCGAACCAGGCGCCGGTGACGTCCGGCGCGGCCACCTTGCTGTCCACGACCACCCGGACACCGCCGATACCGTCCCGCTCGACCCGCACGCCGGTGACGTCGGTCCGCAGCCGGTCAAGGCCTGCCTTGCGCCAGTCCTCGCCCTCGGCACGTCCCCAGGCGAAGGTCTCGTTGCTGATCGGCGCGCGCCACGCGTCGAGCTTCGGCCCTGAACTCAGCAGTTCCGCACCCTGGTAGCGAATCGACACCAGCGCACCTGTCGCTTTGTCCACTTTGTACGTCGCACCTGCGGCGAACACGGTCACCGAGTTCGCGTCCTCCACCGGGACGACGACCTTCCAGTCGAATGGAGGGTCCAGGCCAGGCACCCGGCTACCGCCGAGTGAGAACTGGTCGTGGGCGAGCACATGCCCGCGCGGGAGCATGGGCTGCCCGGCGGTGGTCACCGCTTCGACGGTGAGGAACCGTTCACGGTCAGCCGGATTCGCGGGTATCGGCACCGCGATCCGCCCGGTCGAGGCCGCCGCGACCCGCAACGGCCGCTCGCCGCCGGTGATCACGCGCGATCCTTCCATGACCCGCCAGCGCAGGTTGAGCTCGTCGGTGCCGCTGAACTGCCGTTCGTTCGTGACCGACAGGCTGCCGCCGGAGTAGGCGAACCGCAACGGCTGATGTGCCCACGCCATTTGGACGGTCTCCGGCTGTGCCGACCGATCGGAACCGATCAGACCGTCCACTCCGGACAGACTGGACCCGTACGACAGGTAGCTGCCACGGTCGGAGATCTTGTCGAAGTCCAGCGCGAGCACAGCCCCGCCGACCGGCGACGGCGCGGTGAGCTCCGCCGCGGTGAGCGGCCGGTCGTAGATGCGGACGTCGTCCACGGCGCCGCGGCCCATCCAGCCGATGGTGGACGGGTCGTTCCACGAGGTTTCGAAGTCGCGTCCGATGTTGACCTCGGCCGACGAAGGGTCGATCGGGCCGGAGAACGGCTTGTTCGCGACCTCTTTGCCGTCGATGTAGAGCCGCAGCGCGATCCCGTCGTAGGTGCCGCTGACCCGATGCCAGTTCCCGTAGAAGTCGGCAGGCACCTGCGCCTGCACGGCCTGCCACGTTCCACTGTGGATGAAGAACTCCAAGGTCTTCTCGGTCTTCATCTTGAGTGCGTACTGGTGGTCACCCTTGCCGACGATCCGGAAGTCCCCGGTCCAGGTGCCCGGTTTGACCCACGCGTCGAGTGTCACGGCCGTGCCGGTGATGTCGAGCCGCCGATCGCGGTAGACCTCGACGAAATCGTCCAGACCGGACAGCTGCAACGCCTTGCCGCGGTGGCCGTCGACGAGGTCCGGCTTTCCGGTCACGTGTGCGGAGATGTTGTTGCCGGAGGTGTCCGGCACCGCAGCGACCCGCTGGCGGATGTTCTGCTCGGCCCAGTCCCAGATGAACCCGCCCTGGGTTTGCGGGTTGGCCCTGATGATGTCCCAGAACTCGCGGAAGTTGCCGAGGCTGTTGCCCATGGCGTGCGCGTACTCGCCGAAGATCAGCGGCTTGGTGGTGCTCTTCGCCTGCTCGGCGAACCGCTCTGGCGACGGGTAGCGCGGCCCCCACACGTCGGCGAACGGCGCGTCCCCGTCGGGGTTGTTGGACTGGTGGTAGATCGGGCGGGTCGGCTCGTTCGCGTCCAGCCAGTCCGCCATCGCGTAGTGGTGTGCCCCGAGGCCTGCCTCGTTCCCGGTGTCCCACAAGAAGACGCTCGGGTGGTTCTTGTCCCGCTCGACCATGCCGATCAGCCGGTCGAGGAAGGCATCGCGCCACTCCGGCTGATTGGCCTGACACCATCGGGCGCAGTTCTCGTGGTTGTGCGTCTCGATGTCCACCTCGTCGTCGATCCAGAGGCCGCTGGAGTCGGCCAGCTCGTAGAAGTACGGGTCCGACGGGTAATGCGAGGTACGCACGGCATTGACGTTGAGCTGCTTCATCAGCGCGACGTCGCGCTCCTGCGCTGCCTTCGGCACGTGCTTGCCGTGATCGGGATCGGTTTCCGCGCGGTTGACGCCTTTGAACAGCACTCGCTTCCCGTTCACCAGCAGCTGCTTGTCGCGGATCTCGATCTCACGGAAGCCGACCGACTCGCTGGTGATGTGGGTGACCTGGCCGTCCGGGGAGCTCAGTGTCAGTACGACGACGTAGAGGTTCGGGGTCTCGTCGGACCATTTCGCCGGGTCGCGCACCGGGAGCGTCAACGTGGCCTTGCCGTCCGCGCCGACGTCCTGGCTCGTCGCGCCGATCTCCTTGCCGCCCGCGTCCCGCAGGCTCAGGCCGACCCGGTGCCCGGCAGGCTCACGCGCCACCTCCACCGCGGCCGTCAGCGTGGCATCGGTGTACCTCGCGTCGAGATCGGTACGCAGGGTCACGTCCTGGATGAACGTCTCAGGCTCCGAACGCAGGGTCACCGAGCGGAAGATGCCGGAATACCGCCATTGGTCGAAGTCCTCGAGGTAGGCGCCGGCGCTCCACCGGTGCACCTGCACGGCGACGCGGTTGGGTCCCGGTCGCAGCGCGGCGGAGATGTCGAACTCCGCCGGCGTGTAGCCGCCCTGGTCGTAGCCGATGTACTGGCCGTTGACCCAGACGAAGTACGCCGAGGTCACCCCGTCGAAGCGCAGGAACGTGTTCCTCCCGGCCCAGTCGGCCGGAAGGGGGAAGTCCCGGGCGTAGGCCGCGGTCGGGTTGATGTCACGGCGCACCTTCGGCGGGTCGTCCGGCTGGATCTCCGTGGCTATGTTGCGGAAGACCGGGTGGTCCAGGCCATCGGTCTGCAGTGTGTGCGGTACCGCCACCTCGCGCCAGCCCGAGGTGTCGTAGCCGTCGCCGTAGAACTTCTCCGGCACCTT
This sequence comes from Amycolatopsis sp. NPDC059657, assembly GCF_042734395.1. Lineage (NCBI taxonomy): Bacteria > Bacillati > Actinomycetota > Actinomycetes > Pseudonocardiales > Pseudonocardiaceae > Amycolatopsis > Amycolatopsis sp. NPDC059657. The sequence goes on from NZ_JBHWEB010000015.1 coordinate 67,084, forward strand.
CGACGGGTTGTCGGCCACCGCTATCCGCCACTTGCCGTCGAGCGACATCACATAGGGCGTGCGGTCGTCCTTGCGAGCGGCGGAAGCGAAATCCGCGTACGGGCGAAGGAACGCGTGCGGCGGCTCCTGTCCTTCACCGACTTTCCTGGGATCCTCCAGATACGAGTAGACGTCGCCGGGCGGGGCTTCGGCCGCGACGGCCGAGCCGACCGCGGCCAAGGTACCGGCGAGCACCGACAGAACGAGGACGAGAACGCGCCTTCGCAGCACTGCGTGAACCTCCAGAATGGGTCGTCAGTGGTGCCGGCGCGTAGCACCGCCGGCACCACTCACGAGTCTTTTCTGTTCAGCTGAGCCAGAAACTCGTACGCTGCCGATCCCGTCGCGCGGAGCCGGGCCTGGCGAGGACGAACCGGCCGTTGTCGTGGGCGAGGTAGGCGGCCGGATCGCCGATCTGCCGGAACGAGACAGCGCGGTTGTCCGCCAGGCCGGTCACCTGGACGAAGCTGGCCGCACGGGCGTAGGAATCGCTCTGATCATTCTGATCGATCCGCACGGTCACCGAATCCGCCACCCGTGCGTACCGGTCGGGAAAGTTGACGGACTGCAACGCGACACTGCCCGCACCGGAGAACCCCGCCGCGATACGGAACTGCGAGTCCGCGACCTCGCGAACGTCACCGTCGACCCGCAGCCGATAGTCGTAGTGCCGCACGTACAGGTTCGGCGCGTCCAGCGGGGAGAGCCGGACGATCGTTCCGCCCTTCCCGACCGGGACACCGAAGCTCGGTGTCCCGTCGTCGTTCCAGTGCAGCTGCTGGACTCGGGTGTGCCGGTTCGGGTCGTACAGCGGGTCGCCGGTGATGTCCCGGTAGTCGCGGGCGTGGTAGACGAGCACGTCGGTCTTGCCGTCCTCGGCGACGGTGAACGAGTTGTGCCCCGGTCCGTACTGCCTGGTCTGCTCGTTGGTGGTGAACACCGGCTGCGGCGACTTCGTCCAAGACCGGGGGTCGAGCAGGTCCGAACGCTCGTCCGCGGTGAGCAGCCCCATGCAGTAGCGGGCATCGGTCGCGCTGGCCGAGTAGGTCATGAAGACCCGGCCGTTGCGGATCAGCACAGCCGGGCCCTCGTTCACCTTGAAACCCTGGACCTCCCAAGGCAGCGTCGGCACGGACAGGCGTACCGGGTCACCTTTGAGCGCCAGCGGCGAGGCCATCTCGGCGAGGTAGAGATTGCTGTTGGTCGCGATGCCCGGTTCACCTTGCGCCCAGGCGAAGTACCGCTTGCCTCGGTGCTCGAACGTGGTCGAGTCCAGGGTGAACGTGTCCCACTTGGTGAGCATCTGGCCACGCAGCACCCACGAGTCCGCACGCGGGTCCGCGGCGGTGGACTCCATGACATAGGTCCGGATGTGGAACACGTCGCCTGCGTCGCCCGCCGCGAAGTACAGGTACCACCGGCCGTCGATGCGGTGGAGCTCCGGCGCCCAGATGTGACCGCCCAGCTTGCCGGACGACGGCCGCCGCCAGATCACCCGTTCCTGTGCCGACGCGAGGCCGTCGATCGTGGACGCTCCGCGCACGACGAGCCTGTCGTACTCGGGTACTGAGGCGGTCATGTAGTACATGCCGTTGACCGGCCTGGTGATGAACGGGTCGGCCCGTTGCTCGACCAGCGGGCTTCGCGTGGTGAGCTTCGGCGGACCACCGGGCCCGGCCGCTTCGGCGATCCCCGTGGTGCCGGCGACCGTGGCGGCCATGAGCCCACCACCCACGCGCAGCAGCGTTCGACGGTTGAGCGTCATGGGTCAGTTCCTCTCTCTGGCCGGGATCCGCAGGAAGGTCACGGAATTGGCCGGGAAGGTGTAGGAGAAGGTGTTCGCCACGCCGGAGAACCGCGATTCCCTCGGCTGGATCGGCCGGGTGTACGCGGTGTTGACGTCGTCGGGCAGCCCCTGCAGGGTCGTCACCCGCGCGGTCGAGCCGACCCGGACGCGAGTGCCGAGATCGATCCGGGTGCGCGCGTCGGCGTTCTGCGCGTTGACCACCTTGACGATGAGGTCGCCGGTCTTCGTGTCACGGGTGACGACCTGCCGGAACGGCTCGGCGACCTTGTCGTCGGTGAACCCGCCCCACCGCTTGCCGTCGAGGAACAGGGAGACCTGGCGTCCGCGCACCTCCACCCGGATGTCGTACTGGCGTCCGGTTTCGATCCGGGTGCCGTCCTGCGCCATGATCTCGCCTGCGCCGCCTTCCTTCTTCTCCACCGCGGAGAGCGTGTTGTTCCAGCCGCCGAGGTTCCACCAGTAGCGGTTTCCGGTGCCCTTGCCCCCGAACGCGACCAGAAAGCCTTCCCTGCCGGCGGTTTTGGTCGCTTTCACTGACAGGTCGTAGTTGTTCCAAGCCGGGTCGCCCGCGGTGACCATGGTGTCCTCGGCCGCTTGGTCGGACTGGACGTACGCGCCGTTCACGATCGACCAAGATCCCCGCCCCGACTTGGTCCAGCGCGAGTCTCCGCCGGAGAAGTCGTCGGCGAACAACGGGGAACCGTCGGCGCCGGTCACCTTCACGTCGTCGTACGCCGCGCTGGTGGCCCAAGTGGACAGTCCGATGGCGCCCGTGATCGGCGCCGCGGCCGACGGCGTGGCGGAAGCTTTGCTGGGCACGACATGGTCGCCGACGTTGGTCATGAAGAGCTTCTGCGTCTCGTAGCTCGCGGAGCCCCACGAGCGCTGGTTGTCGAACCAGATCATGTCCGGACGCCACTGCACGTAGTCGGTGTTCGCCAGCAGCGGCGCGTACGAGGCCAGCTTGACCACGTCGGCGTTGCGCTCCAGCCCGGTCATGTACGCCGCCTCGGCCAGCGCGTTGCCGAACCGGTTGTCCAGCGAGGCGTACTCGCCGAGGAACACCTTCGGCCCGTTGCGGTCGTAGGAGTCATACCGCTGGTTGTTCTGGAGAAACCACTGTGGACTGTTGTAGTAGTGCTCGTCGACCATGCCGACCTTGGCCGCGCGGTTGAGCTCCCACAGCCGGTCGAAGGTTCCGCCGCTGTCGTCCGGCCCGGAGTTACTGATCACCGTGACATCGGGGTACTTCGCCGCGATCGCCGCGCGGAACTCGGTGAACCGAGCGAAGAACTCGGCAGGCAGGTTCTCCTCGTTCCCGACCTCGAGGTGGGTGAGCCCGAACGGCGCCGGATGCCCCATCTCGGCTCGCTTGCGGCCCCAGGTCGAGGTGACGGGGCCGTTCGCGAACTCGATCAGGTCGAGCGTGTCCTGGATGTGCCGTCGCAGCAGCGCGGGGTCGTCGGTGACGCGGTTCTCGCCACAGCCGGTGACCAGCGCGGGCACCACCGGCAGCGGCATCGCGCCGATGTCCTGCGCGAACTGGAAGTATTCGTAGTAACCGAGGCCGTACGACTGGTTGTAGCCCCAGAAGTTCGCGTTCGTGGCCCTTTGTTCGACCGGCCCGATGGTGTCCTTCCACTGGAACGAGCGACGCCGATCCCAGTCCGGCGCCTCGTACGCGCGATGGCTGCCGGTGTTCACCAGGCACCCGCCGGGGAACCGGACGAAACCGGGCTTCAGTGCGGCGACCTTCTCCGCCAGATCCGGCCGCAACCCGTTGGGCCGGTTGTTGAAGGTGTCGCGCGGGAAGAGCGACACCATGTCCAACCTCAAAGTTCCGGTGCCGCTCGCGGTCACCGCGAGCCTGCCGAGCGTGCTCGAAGCGCGTCCCCGGATGGTGCCGGTGTACTTGACCCAGCCGTCACCGCGGACCCGCACTCGCAGCGGTTCGGCCAGTCCCTTGCCTGCCGGGTCGGTGAGCGCGACCGTGACCGGCACTCCCCCGGCCTGATCGGTGCGCGCGAACATCGAGAAGTCGTACTGCTTCCCGCTCTCGACCCGGATTCCCGAGTTGTAGCCCGCGTTGGCCACGCCGTACTCGCCGTCGCCCGCGTTCAGCTCCAACTGGAGGTAGTGGCGGTTGCGCTCGTTGAGCCTGCGCTCGTCGTCGACGACCTGCGCTTTTCCGGTTCCGCCGCCGAGCGAGGTCGGCGCCCAGGAGGTCAGCGGCGTGTACGACGCGTTGTCCGCCTTGTCGTATTCGAACGACCGGTTCTGCACCAGTTCGGCGTACAGGCCGCCGTCCGCGGCCCGGTTGATGTCCTCGAAGAACACCCCGTACATCGAGCGGTCGATCGAAGCGCCTCGGCCCGCCGCGTCGACGGTCACCGTGTAGTCCGTCGGCCCACCCGACGCGATCGGAGCTGCGGTAAGAAGTCCCGTGAGCAATGTTAGCGCTAACATACCTGTCCGGATGACACCTCTTGACACAGCACTTCCTTTCGCGCCTTTGCGATGACCCCAACGAGATCCTCACCGCCGACCAGCGGTCCCGTCAAGAGGCTGTTAGCGCTAACCCCAGCGGTGGGTCGTGAGTGGGGGGCGGTTTGAACCGCCCGCCGCTCACGATTCCTTAGCTCGACGACGGCTCCTCCACGGTCTCCTCGGCTCCAGCTCCGGCGACCAGTCGACTTCCCCGCGATCCGATTTCGTCGAGCACGGTCCGGTGCAGCGCCGCCACAACGCCGCCCTGGTCCAGTCGGTGGACGCCGATGCACGGTCGGCACGGTCACTTCCGCACGCCGGTCGCGCTGAACTCCTGTACTCCGACGCTTCCATTCTGGTTGCTGTTGCGCGCGTAGAGCCGGATGCTGGTGGCAGCGACGTCGGCCGGCGGCCGGTAGACGACCGGCGCCACCGTGTTGATCGCCTGGTAGGGCATGATGTCGATCCAGGCGTTCTGGCTGGCGCTCCACCGCTGCACCTTCCAGTGGGTGGCCATCCAGGTGCAGCAGTTGTCCTGCTGGATGGTGAAGGCGAACCGCTCGTAGTCGGCGCCGAGATCGAACTGCACCCAGGACTCGTTCACGTTGGAGCTGGCCTCGCCGGTCTCGGTGACGCCGTCCCAAAGCTTGCCGAGGCCGCTGTCCCAGGCACTGCGCTGCGACACGGTGGAGTAGCCGGCCAGGTTCTCCCCGGGCACCTTCCGCCGCAGCGCGGCGTACTCCGGTTCCAGGCCCGCCTGGTTCATGATGGTCCGCGCCTCGGCCGGCCACTCACCATCTGTCACCACGTGCGGTTGCCCGTCGCCGTCGTAGATGGCTCCGCTGAGCCAGTTGTCGGCGAAGTCGGTGTAGTTGTGCGACGCGTACACCGACAGGGGCCTGCGGTAACGCGGGGAGAAGTCGAACCGCCCGCCCAGTCCGACGTTGTAGTCCCAGCGGGTCTGGTGACTCTGGTTGTCGCTGTAGTAGTTCGCGGTCGACGTCGAGTGGTGCACGTAGTTGTGGCTGACCACGCTGCCCGGCCACGACCCGAAGGAGTAGACCGCCCCCGAGTCGTGCACCCCCCAGGACACCTTGGACGTGGCGTTGTACACCTCATTGTGACTGAACGTCGTCTTGCCGATCCCGTCCACCCCGTCGAGGAGGCTGTTCTCCTCGGCCTTGCGCTGATGGAAGCCCATGAATGAGGTGTCGTAGACGAGGTTGTGGGTGATCGCCACGTTGTAGGTGTTCATCAGGCTGATCCCGGTCGCCGGGAAAAAGTCGTCACCGGTGTCGGTCACGACGTTGTTGCTGATCGTCACGTTCCTGGTGCGCCGGGCGCCGTCGACGTGCACGTCCATCCACCGGCCTGCGATGATCCCGGCGGCGGTCAGGTTGTAGAAGAGGTTGCCGGTGACGGTGATGTCCTCGGCTCCGGTCAGCAGCTGCAGCCCGCCGCTGCCCATCTTGCCCACGGTGTTGTTGGTGAAGGTGATGCCTTTGGCGTTGGTCAGCTTGATCTGACCGGGCACCTCGCCGCCGTAGCCGTCGTAGTTCGGATCCTTGAAGGGGTCGTCCGCGTACTGCGCCTCCGCTTGCGAGCCGCCGATGAACCGGTCGCGAGGCAGCAGCCAGTTGCCGTGCTCGAACGTGATGCCGTCGAACGCGATCGAACGCGCCTTCGCGGACGGGCTGGACCCGGCCACGTTCACCAGCGTCTCCACCACCGGCACGTACGCTCCGGCCTGGTTGACGTCCTCTCCCGCCCGCGGGTAGTAGTACACCTTGTTCGTCGCCCGGTTCAGGTACCACTCTCCGGGGGAGTCCAGTTCCTCGAACGCGTTGAGCACGTAGAACGTGTCGTCGTAGTCCAGCGAGAAACCGTCGTCGCGGTTCAGCCGTACCTGGAAGTGCGGCTGCGCCAGGCGCACCCGCTTGTTGGCGCCACTCGCGCCGATGTCCACGACGGGGAAGTAGTCGATCTTGAAGCCGATCGCGACGTGCAGCAGCCGAATGTCGCGGACGTTGGTGTACGCCGGAACGCTGGCCGCCGGGAACTCCACGCCGTCGTAGGAGCGGGTCGGCCGCTCCGGGTTGGCCGGCGGGTTGGGGATCGATGCCTCATCGAAGAAGCCGCTACCGACGATGCCCTTGCCCATCGCCAGCTGAGCCCGCCGGCCGCCGACGTAGAGCTGCCGGAAGTAGTCGGCGTAGCCCGCCGACTCCGGCACGTCGGCCACGAAGTAAGGCCGGTCGGCTACCCGGCTCCAGCCCCTGACGGCCTTACCACCGTCAATGATGGGCGTCTCACCCGGAAACGCCCGGTAGACAACCTTGAACCCATTGGAACCCGAGTCGGCCTCGGTCAGGTTGAAGGTCGCCGTCCGGGTATACCGGCCCCCGCGCAGACAGACGCCGAGGTCGGCCCGCATGTCCTTGTTGAGCCCGCGCAGTCGGATGTGGTCCCGCGCCCGTTCCAAGGTCGCCCAGGGGCGATCCGGTGAGGTTCCGGCATTACCGTCGCTGCCCGACGCCGAGACGTACAAGGTGCACGGTACTGCCGCGTGCGCCTGCCCGGCGGGCATCAGGCCCGCGGCCAGTACGACCGCTGCGACGGCCGCCACGGCTGCTCTTCTACTCGTGTTCATGGCGTTCCACTCCTTGCTCGGTGGTTGCGGAAGGGTGGTGACTCGTCGTTCGTACGATCCGCACGGCTACTCCTTCGTCGCTCCGGCGGTCATGCCGGAGACCAGTGCGCGCTGGGAGAAGAGGAAGACGATCAGGACCGGGACGCTGGTGAGCAAGGCGGCCAGCGCCAGCTCGGGCCGGAGGATCTCCGAGATGCCGCTCGAGGAGTTGAACATCGGCGAGGTGGTCAACAAGGAGTTCAGCCCTACCTGGGCGGGATACTGCTCGCTGTCGGGCAGCATCACGAACGGCAGGAAGAAGTTGTTCCAGCTGTGCACGAAGCTGAAGAAGGCGACCAGTGCGACCACCGGCCGGGCCAGCGGCAGCGCGATCCGCCGGAAGACCGTCCATTCGCTCGCGCCGTCTATGCGGGCCGCGTCCAGCAGGTCGCCGGAGACGGTGGTGGTGTAGTAGATGTAGGTCAGGTACACCCCGAACGGGAAGAACGAGAGCGGCAGGATGGCGCTCAACCGGGAGCCTGCCAGGCCGAGCGCGTCCATCTCGAGGTAAAGCGGCAGCACCAGGGTGGCGTTGGGCATCAGCATCACCAGCAGGGTGACCGTCAACAGCGCGATCCTCCCTCGAAACTGCGTGGTAGCCAGCGCGTAGCCGGCGGGCACGGCGGTGACCAGCGTGATGGCGAGCGCCGAAAACGAATACAGCGCCGAATTGCCTATCCAGGTGACGATCGCGTGCGACTGGAAGTCGTACAGGTGCTGCCAGCTGGCCGCGAGGTCGTCCAGTGAGCCGAAGGTCAACGGGGCGCCGTGCACGATTCCCGTGTCGCTTCGGGTCGGGGCGAGCAGCAACCAGACGATCGGCACGGCGAAGAAGCACAGAAAGACGCCGATTACCAATACCCAGGCAACCCGGGCGGCCACTGACGTCACGCTCGCCCGGTTCCGGCCGAAGGGAATCCGGTTCGCGATCGACGACGGATTGGTCACGAGTGGCCCCTCTCGAACAGCCCGGCCTTGAATACGGCGGCCGCGGCGCAGCCGAGGCTCAGCACGAGCAGGACGACCGCGATGGCCGCCGCGCCGTTGAAGTCGGCGGTGACGAACGCGAACTGGTAGCTGAGCTGGTTGGGCGACCAGTCGTCGGGCACCTGCCCGAAGCTCGCCGTGCCCACGAGTTGCGGTTCGACGAACAGCTGGGCCCCGCCGGCGAAGGCGAGGATCAGCATGTACGCGATCCACTTACGCAACATCGGGAGCTGGATCCGAAGTGCGATCTGCACCGTGCTGGCCCCGTCGATCCGGGCCGCCTCGATGACCTCGTTCGGAATACCGTTGAGCGCGCCGTACATGATGACGATCCAGCTGCCTGCGCCCGCCCAGAAGGCGATGATCGTGAAGATCACCGGCAGATTTTCCGGCGCCACGACCTGTGCCGCGCTGTCCCAGCCGACGGCCCGCAGCACCGGACCGACCGGACTCGCGACCGGGTCGAGCAGGATCAGCCAGATCAGCACGCTCGACGCTCCGGCGAAAGCGCCCGGCAGGTAGCAGAGGAAGCGGACCACCCCGCTCGTCCGCTTCAGCCTGCCGTGCAGCATCAGTGCCAGTGTCACCACCAGCACCATCAGGGTGACGAGCCATAGGGCCAGGTAGAGCCCGATGTTGGCGAAGGCCGAGCCGAACCGGTAGTCGGCGAACACCCGGGTGAAGTTGCCCAGCCCCGTGAACTGCCCGCTGGAGTTGGTCACCGACAGCCACAGGGCATAGGCCGCCGGCGCCACGCCGAACAACAGCAGGAGAATCGTGTAGCCGGCCACGAAGGGGTAGCCGACACGGCCGCTGCCGACCCGCCGCGCGCGTGGCTTCGCCGTCCGGATACCGGCCCTGCTCGCGCCGACCCGTGCCTGGGGAGTTTCGGTCGCCACCATCGGATCAGCCGACCTCGTAGCCGAGTGCGGTGGCCTTGTCGGCGATCGCCTGCCGCCACAGGTCCATCTGCGATGAGACGGACTTGCCGGCGGAGAGCGCCGGCACCATGGTCGCGGCGTAGATCGCCTCCTGGCTGTACAGCGTGCTGACCGCCCACTTGGTCCAGATCCGCGGGGCGGCCTGGTGCAGGACCGGGCCGATGTCGTTGGCGTAGTAGCCGGATGCCTGCTGGGCCGCCAGCCAGCCGGTCGCAGCTGGGCCGTAGGCGGGGTAGGTCGCGGCGGTCGCCGTGTATCCGGGGTCGGTGGTGACCCAGGTGACGAGGTCGACGGCGGCCTTGAGGTTGCGACTGTGTGAGGAGACGAACCACATCCCCCCGCCGACGGCGCCGGTCCAGGTCTCGGCGTCCGCCGCGAACTTCAGCGGCGCGGCGGCCGCGATCTCTCCCGCCGGGATGTGGTAGCCGGCATTGAACAATGCCTGGCCGTACCAAGCGGGCCCCGGCATCATGAGGATCTTCGCGGCCTGCTCCTTGATGAAGCCGGTGTCCCACTTGTTACGGGTGCCCAGCGCGCCGGCACTCAGCAACGGATCGAGCAGCTGCGCCATTCTGGTGCACGTGGGGGCCCGGAGGTCGACGGTCACCTTCTTCTCCCCAGCGAGAACACTGGCCGGGCACTGGCTGCCCCAGAAGTAGATATACGGCGTAGTCGGGCTCCCGACCTCACCGACCAGGTATCCCGGGTGCTCTTTACTCACCCGCAGGCCCAGTTGCTGCCACTGCTCCCAGGTCGTGGGGACCTGGTAGCCGAACTGATCCATGAGTTTCTTGTTGTACCAGAGCACGTTCTGGGCCAGATCGTTGCGCAGGCAGTAGACCTTGCCGCCCACGGCGCACTGGTCGAGCGCGCCCTTGACGTACCCGTCGAGCACGGACCTGTCGACCAGCGTGTCGAGTGGAGCGGCGAACGGGGTCGCCCCCGTGGTCGCCCAGGAGAGGTCCTGGACGTTCGGCCAGACAACGTCGGGCCACCCTTGACCGGTACGGTCGAACAGCTCGACCTTGGTCCGCAGTTCGGTGCTTCCGTTCGCGCCGCCGCTGTAGGTGATCGTCTTGACCTTGGCCTCAGGGTGAGCCTTGCGGTAGGCCTCGACCGCGGCGGTCCGGGTCGCGTCCACCCACACGGTGATCTCGCTCGACGGATCCTGCGGCGCCGGGCTGAACGGGCCGGTTGCGGCCCGCTGGGCGCCGGCCCGGTTGGGGTCGGCGTTCGCGCAGGCGGTGGTCAGCAACACGGCTGTCATCAAGGCCACCAGCGCACGGCCTCGACGCGGGCCTGTCCTGGTCGACGGGATGGTCATGTATTCCTCCCAGGAATGGTCATGTCGTCGTGGTGATGCGGGCGGCCGGTCATGGGACGCAGATGTACTCGCCGAGCGCGGCGGGATAGGCGGGCCCGGGTGCGAGGCCGATCCCGTGGTCGCGGGGCGCCGAGACCGAGCCGTCCGGTTCGACGCCCGATCCCTTGCGTACGGGGTTGGCGGTCACGAGGGACTCGTAGTAAGTGGTGTTGGGGATCGCCATGCACAGATGCCGGGCCGACTGACTATTGCCGTGCACCTCGGCGCGCAGCCGGTAGGCGTCCGCTAGATGGGCGATCCGCATCGCACCGGTCATTCCGCCGCGCAGGGCCGCACTTGTCCGGACGTAGGTCGCGCAACCGGCAGCAAGGAAGTCGGCTGTGCTCAGATGCGCGCCGGGGATCGTCTCGGCCACGTTGAGCGGCACACCGACCCGCTCGGCCAGCCACCGATACGCCGTGATGCTGTACTCCCGGATCGGTTCCTCGTACCAGAGGTAGCCACACTCGGTCAGTGCGTCGCCGACGTGCACAGCGTCCGCGAGGTCGAACGCCGCGGAGCCGTCGTACATCAACGGGATGTCCGGACCGACGTGCGCCCGCAGCGCCTGGATCAGCCGGGTATCGCGATCGCGATCGCCCCAGGCGTGCAGCTTGATGGCCGAATAGCCGAGTGCCAAACACTGGTCCGCAACGTCGAGGTACTCCTCGATCGAATCGAACGTCACGGTCGACGCGTACGCGGGGATGCGCGTGCGGTAGCCGCCGAGCAGTTGCCAGCACGGGGCGCCGTGCACCCGCCCCGCCAGGTCCCACAGCGCTGTGTCGACGACGCCGAGCAGATGAACAGGCAGATACTCGGTGCGGTCGATGTTCCAGAGGCGCTCCCACAGCCACTCGCGCTGCAACGGGTCGGTGCCGACCAGTTCCGGGCGCAGCACGCGGTCAACGAGCTCCCGCAGAACGACGGCGGAGCCCGGCTTATGCGCGGTAGCCACACCGGTCGCACCCGTGTCGGTGCCGATGCGGATGATGCCGACCTGTCCGCCGGACCCGCCGCGCAACCCGTCACGCCACCGGTAGGGCGGCTCCGGAGCGGCGACGTCGGCAGAGAAGGTTTCTACGTGGGTGATGCGCACGGTGACTCCGGTCTGGGCGGGGCGACATCGCACCTGCGTCAATGAAGCCGGTACATCTCGTGTGATGTGTGCAACATATCAGTCACTTCCCGGAATGAGTAGGCCTCATTTTGGACGTGACCGGGCAGATGAGGGCGTCAAGAAGACGCGTATCGACCTTCACCCCTACGGAACGTAGGTGTGCGACAGGAACTCGTAGGTAAGCACCGAATCGGAAGGAATCATTAACCTGCTTCATTTGGCACAGATGTAGCAGGGTTCGGGAGAGGACGACCGACAGCTATCTACCTGTCGGTCGTGCCCCGTGGTTGCGGTCAGTGCGACCGGAAGACTCGCCGATCGATCTCCGCCTGATAACTCAGGCGGGTGCGCTCGACGTGCGCCAGAGCCGCATTGCCTGCCTCCTCGGCATCTCCGCGTCGGACAGCCTCGATGATCTGACGGTGTTCCGCCAAAGCGGTAGCCACCGGCCCACCGCTGAATCCGCCGAACGCCGCCGCCACCACCCGCCGTTGCAGCCTCTGAACGGTCACGATCGAGTCGAGCAAGACCATATTGTGGGCAGCCCTGGCGACGGCACAGTGGAAGGACTCGTCGGCGGCCGCCATCACCCTCGGATCCGCAGCCTCCAACGACCGGGCATACGCGTCGAGGGCGTCGTCGATGGCAACCAACTCACCCGGCGTAGCCCGCGTCGCGGCCAGGCCGGCCGCAGTCTGCTCCTGCACCCCTCGGAACTCGAACATAGCCATGATATGGGCAATGTCAGTCGGCACGAACCCGGCCAACGGCGACGCCGGCGCCTCCACCGGATCGGCGACGAAGATGCCCCGCCCCCGCTGCGTGCTGATCCGGCCGGCGGCCGCGAGGGTCTTCAGCGCATCCCGGGTGATCGTACGGCTGACGCCGAGGATCTCGGCGAACCGCGCCTCGGTGGGTAACCGGTCACCCGGCACGAAGCCCTGCTCGGCGATGAACTGCTGGATCCGCTCCGCCGCCCGGGTATAACCCGGCCGGTAGGTGGCACCCCCATCCGCCTCCCGTTCGGACGTCTCGTCCTTGACGTGATCCGTTGCACCCACCGGACGAGTATGACCCATCGCACGGTCACCCTCATCGCGCCACATCGTCGGCGCCGTGCCGCACCACGCTCGCAGGCCATGCCGACGCCCCATACGCCGACGCCGACATCAACATAGCGAAGGCCAATGAAGTACTGAGCTGGCTTGATTTCAGACTGCTTACAGTCCTCGTCGATCACCGCGTGCCGCGCCGGATTCGGACAGTCCGTGTCACTAACCACTGCCTGAAGATGCGTCACCTTGCACGGCCGATCCATCATCATCGACACCAAGCTCAGTGTCGGCGAAACCAGCTCCGAGTACACCTGATCCAACGATGCCCCGACCATTCGCACGAGGGCTCGTGATCTTCGGAGGCCAGATCTCCCACTTGTTGGCTGAACCACGCCGCACGATCGCGCCCGGATGTCCGGCTTGGACCTCCACCTGCCGGCCGATGATCTCCTCAATCGGCAGAACGGATCGGCCACGAGCCGTTCTGCCAGTCCAGCGGGCTGGCACATTCCGAGCACATCGCCGCAGCGTCTGGCTTCGACAGGACCTCGAGCACCTGACGCTGATCATTCTCGAACTCGATGTCGTACCGCAGCTGAGCTCGGTCGCGCGGTCAGAGGTATCCGCAAGCTTGGTTTGCAGTTCGCCGTCCAGCGCGCGCATGCGTCGGATCTCGCGGTCTCGCCACCAGGCGAACTCGCTGAGCATCAGCTCTCGCCGCTCACCCGGCAACCGACCAGCACAATCCGCCACGGCTTCGGGATCACCGACGACTTCGCGGAGCTCCCGGAGTCCATCTCACTCAACGTGCATAGGTGACCAGGGCGCTTCCAGCTCAAGCAAGACCAGCCGGGCGCGCTCCCACTGCACGAACACTTCCCGAGCGTCTTGTGACTCTTGGCGCGTTCCTCGAAGCGCCAGGCGTTCCAGTTCCTTTTCTCCAAGGATCTCCAACACCAGTAACCGAGCGTGAACGAACTCCTCGAACGTGACGTTGGTGCCGACACTCGGCTTCACCCGCCGATCCTGGGCAGCGCTCAACAGCATGATCACCGACCTGCACGACCGGCACGCCGACGCTGCCGTCCCGCCGCAGGAAAGAGCCGGCCAGGGCGCGCCCCAGTCCGCCGGGCAACGCCCCTTACCGTCACAAACCTCGCTCGATGACGTCGAAGATGTCGGAGTCGGTCTGCTGCTGCCATTCCGGCAGATCGGTCCAGTCCGCCACGTAGCCAGGTTTCGGGTCGGGGATGTGCTTGTAGATCTGGGCGATCCAGCAGGTCGCGACGAAGCGGCCTCGCTGCTCACGTGTGAGCTTCGCAGTCGTACCGCCGGACGTTTCGACGAACTGGCGCACCTGGTCGTACACGGCCGCGGCGCTTTCGCGTTCCCACGAGGGTGTGTCATCCCACGGCGTGATGTAGCCGGGCTTCGGTTCACCGGGGTAGTACTTCTTGACGCCATCGATCCAGGCTTCACGGAAGATGCGGCCGGGCTCTGCGGACAAGTCGTCGTCTCCTAGCTACTTAGACGGCCGAGGCCGTGCTCAGGGTCTTGATCTGCTGGTCGAGTTGGCGCACGTCGCGGCGCGCGATGAACGGTGCGAGCTGCGGACGGAGACTGGCGAGCCTTCGGCCGACGTAGCCAGCCGAGCCGGTCTTCTGCGCGGCGGTCAAGGCCGCGTCGGCATAGACGACTAGCTGGTCGGCATCGTGGCGTTGGGCGCCCACCATGGCGAGGTCAGCGAGAACACTCCCACGTCGCCGGTCTGAGAGGTCTTGGCTGAGTGCTGTGGCCAAGGCCGTCTCGGCGAGGTCCGGCTGATTCAGCTCGACGTAACAGGTCCCACTTTCCTGCGCCATGCGAGATCCTTCGAAGCGCAACCAACCGCTTGTGTGCACGGGACCGCTCAAGCTGTCTACCTGTCGAGCAGTTTCCAACGCCAGCTCGGTGGCGTCGAACTCGCCCAACCCAGCGTATGCCTGGGCTTGGACGGCAGCGACCCAATGGCGAGTAGACAGGCTCCTATCGCCGCGTTCGGCAAGGGACGCCGCTCTATCGAGCAAGGGCGTCGCGAGTTTGAAATCCCGTTCGTAGACGCTGATGAACGCGTGCCGGGTCATCGCGCATGCCCAGAGATCAAAGGCACGTGCTTCCTTGCATGCGTTGGCCGCCAGGGAGTAGCACTGAGCAGCTTCGGTGTAGTGGTTGCAGTCAAAGAAGATCTCGCCGCACAGTTGGAAGAGGTCACCGGCCAGGAAGCAGAGACGTTCCCTGACCACTTCGTTCTGCGGCTTCTGCATCGCCTCAGTCAGGACACCGAGCTGCCGCCGAACCACCGGAAGCGTGAGGCGTTTCGAGCCGGACGCGGAGAACACGCGCCACAGGTGAGCATTCAGCTGGCCGTACTCGTCGAGCGACGCGTTTCCCAGCTGTCCTGCTTGGTGGGCGTCGGACAACCGGTCAAGATCAAGTTGGGGTGCGGCAAGCAGCGTGCCTGCCAGGCTCAACAAGCGGAGCAGTTCGCGCCGGTTCATGTCGTCCAGCCGCTCGTCTGCTTTAGCTTCAGCATCCCAAGCGGCGACGACGCGCCGACCACTGAGTGTGAACGGCAGTTTCGCGTTGTCGGCCGTTGCGGCGGGCTCGGGCAGGCGGAACCACAGGTGGTCGGGAGGGATACGAAGGACACGTGCCCACTGTAGGAGTCGACCGAGGTCGTTGGAGGGACGACCAGACTCGAATCTGCTCACCTGCGTCTGCGACAGGCTGAGCCAACTACCTACCAGGCCCTGCGACAGAGTCCCTCCGTGCCAAGGGTGACGGCGGTAAGTAGACACCACGCGGCCCATATGCCGCGCCTTGAAGGCGTCCTTGAACTGGTCCGTCTCCCAGAACTCGGGAGGAACGTCGGGGGCTCCGACCAGCAATGCCCGCTTGCTCCGGCTGCACGAGCCGCAGAGCCGACCGTCGTTGTCCTCGGCCAAGCGCGAACCGCAAGGGCAGTACTGCGCGGGGCGACCAAGTCCCATATCGTCGGCTTTCGTCGGCTCGGTAACGCTGACTTCACGTAGAAGTCTAGTCACACTACGCGGCCGTTTGGGCCGCGTGTATGCGTCATGCGCATACCACATAGTCACAACTCGTCATACGCCTTGCTACGGACAGCTACCAGTCTGAGTACAGGCACCCGACGCCCGGCCGACATTTCAGCCTTCGAGTCGCGGGCAGGCTCCCGCAGAGTTCCAGTCGCTGGCGGCGGACCGTCCCGGACGTTGGGTGCCGTCCATGAAGCTAAGGAGACGGAGCGGCGGCATGACCATACGAATTCGCGAGTTGCGGCGACACCCGAGCCATTCGGCACGTCGTCGACCGAGACACCCACACCTTGAGCCGCTCACCGAGCGACGCTCACCCCCTCGCGCATGCCGTGACGGTCAAGACCGTACCCATTGATCTCTGCGGCGGACATGGCTCGATGACCCACCCGAGGGGCAAGCCTGTTAGCGATGCCGAGTTAGCCGAGGCTCTTGCTGCTATCGGCCGCCACCTTCCATTTGTGATACGCGCCTTGGAGTTCGGAATGCTTTCGAATGAGAAACGCCTTCAGATGGCGTCTTTACTGCGAGAGATGACCAACCTCTTGGACCCGCCCGCAAATCCGCCCGTCGAGCCGTAGGCTCGGGGCGAAGTAATCGAGGGCAATAGTGTCAGCCGCGGAATTCAACTGGACTCAAGTTGGCCTAGGCGAGTATCGATGCAAAATCGCTTCCATAACTTGGCTTCTCTCTCCTACCAACGGCAAGAAGTACCCGTGGCTACTGACCGCGACACGCAAAGAGTCGGGGGCCGAGCAGTCGTTTGAGGTCGAGCAGTACATCGGCTCACTCAGTGTTTCTACCGCGCAAACCCAAGCTCGACTTTGGATAGACCTGTCCCTTAATTACCCAGGCCAACCGAAACTGTTCAGGCGTCAAGAAGTGAAGGTCTCAAAAAGCAGGAAATCCTCGAAGCCAACTCGTCAACGCGTGGAGGTGAAAAAGAAAGGAAAGTCAGCCGTGACTGCGATGGCGGAGTTGCCGCCACATGCACGGATACTAGGCCCGCTTAGGGAGCAACTCGGTCGCGAATTGGCGCGCAATATAACGCAGGGAAGAGCATTCGCGACCTTGTCGAGGCGACCGGCCGTTCATACGGGTTCGTCCACGGATTGCTATCGGAGAGAAACGACGTTCAATTTCGGTCCCGTGGAGGTCCGATGCGAGTGTCGAAGCGCAAGTAATTGCTGCACGCGACACCTGTCGACTCCCGTCGCGCGCCAACCCCGACGGCATCCCCCGGCGCGGCGGGAGTCCTTCAACGCCTAGTGATGGATGCGCATGTTGATCGATGAAGTTCTACGTGCCGCTTTCGGCCTGCTTTATCTGGCAGTCCTCAGCGCGACGGGCCAGGCGCTCTGGCGGGCACCAACCGTGCAACGTCAGAGAGGGCTGCGCCGTCACGCGGGCAATCGCAAGAGGGAAAGTGGCACGTAGTTGTCACCGTTAATTGGAACTGTAGATGGACTTCGGAGTCTCAAACAACGAGGAGGCCTGGCCGGGCATGCTGCATGGAAACGTGCTCCACCGCATCGTCCATGGCGAGGCGCGCTGGCTCCGCCTCCAAAATCAGGTCCTGGGCCTGTCCGCGTGCGAGACCGTTTGCGTGCGTCGGCAAAGGGGGACGCGGTGGCGATACTGCGGAAAGTGCTGGCCGCACGGTACTTGTTCGGGCGTCAGTCGGCCAGTAAACCTCTCACCATTGCCAAAACGGATACCGCAGCCAGTTCCGCCCCCTAAGCGCAAGTCTCGAAATACTGACAGTGGTTGGTTCGACCATGGAACGGAACCCCGTTCATGACACCGTCCGCCAGGCATGCGTCCAACTGAGCGCCCTTAAGTCGACATACAGGAGATTTAGATATGCATCAGATGATTGCCACCCCGTTTCAGTCTTCATTCCTGCTGCTTAGTCCAGGTCGGCCGCAAGGATTGAAGATTCCTGAAAGCAGGTTCGCTCAGTTGCAGCATCTGAACCCAGCGGAACCGTGTCCGGATTGGCTTTCTGGAGTTGCGCGAAGGACTTGGGGGCTGGAACTTAGCGGCCAAAAATCAGCGGACGCGATTCTAGTTCGCAGCCCGTCGTCATTGAATTACAGTCGAGCTAGCTATGAACTCAACCTTGGTTGCAACTACGACTGTAAACACTGCTATCTTGGCGTAAAACAATTCGAGGGTTTGCCCTGGGGTGAGCGGGTCGAAGTGTTGCACGTCTTACGTGATGCTGGCATCGTATGGCTCCAGTTGACCGGCGGCGAGCCGATGATTGATAAGCATTTTGCGGCAACGTATTCATACGCGTTCGCGCTCGGAATGATGCTTGAGGTGCTGACCAATGGTTCTCGCCTGTCTAATCCGGTCATGCTTGACCTGCTGACGCAAAGGCCGCCACACAAGTTGACCCTTAGCGTCTACGGGGCCACGGAAGAAACATACGATGGACTGACGCAGCGACGAGGCGCATTTGCAGCGTTTTCGCGAGGCCTGGCAGCCGCACACGAAGCCGGGCTGCCCTTGGAACTAAGCATCATCACCACCAAGGAGAACGCTCACGAAGCCGACGCAATGAGGGCATTGGCGGACGCATATGAGATTCCCTCAACCGACTTTGCGAACATCTCTCCGACCATCCACGGCGACGCTGGCGTGCTGGCTACGCAGTCGCCCCAACACCTCACCAAACGCACACAATTCAACGGCTGCGATGCCGGAAACACGTTCTTCCACGTCGACCCGCACGGCAACGCATGCACCTGCAAGGTCGCGCGCGATCCCAAGATCTCGTTGGTGAGTGAAGGAATCGACGGTTTGCGCCGTCTCGCGGGCATCGCGGACGGCCTACTACTTCGCCAAGGCGGATGCACGGGCTGTCAGCTCAGCGGCACATGCGGCACATGCATGCCGCTGGCCTCGTTATTTCGCAAGGCGAAGGCACCGCTGGCCAACTATTGCCAGCACACCGAAGAAAGAAAGGTAGTCAACCAATGACCGCAGTAGCTCTCACGCTCGAACCGCCACCCCGGACCGATCCCGAGGAGCCGGACATTCAGATCATCCGCGATCTGGACGGATTCACCTCGGACACGATCGTGTGCGGCTGCAACGACGACAACCCCTACCGGTAACCAGCCGACGCCTCGGGGCTGACCTCGGTCAGCCCCGAGGCGTCACCGACCGTAAGGTGCCACCGTGGTTACGACACGAGTCACATGGGACTCACTTTCCGAGGACATCCGACGCGCCATCGAGGCGCACACCGGACCGCTCAGCAGCATCGAGCCAGTGTCGACCGGTCTTAACTCCGAACTCGCCGTCGTGCTCCACGCGGCAGACGGACCCGTGTTCGTCAAGGGACTACGAACTGATCACCCACGCGTGTGGACCCAACACCGCGAGAAGGCCGTCAACCCGTATGTCCGGCCAGTGACCGCCGCGCTGAAGTGGTCCATCGACAGCGACGACTGGAACCTTCTGGGATTCGAGCACGTGTCGGGCCACCATGTCGACTACTCACCTGGATCGCCCGATCTGGCGAAGCTCGTCGACTCAATGCGGACATTACAAGAGCTACCGTGCCCGGCCGTTGACCTCAAGCTCGCAGAGAAGCGGTGGGCGAGCTTCAGCGACACGCCGGATCTGTTCGCTGGCGACCACCTTCTTCACACCGAGTGGAGCCCCAGCAACGTCCTGGTCAACGACACGGCGTTGTTCGTGGATTGGGCATGGGCGACCCGCGGTGCAGCCTGGATCGACCCGGCGTGCTGGGTGGTTTGGCTCATCGCCTCAGGCCACCCACCACAGGACGCGGAGAGTTGGGCGAACCAGGTTCCCTCGTGGCGTTCCGCACCGGCGAACTCTTTGGACGCATTTGCAGCCGCTCAAGCGGCCCTCTGGCGCGGCATCGCGGAGGCCGACCCGGAACCCTGGATTGAGGGCATCGCAGCAGCCGCACGCCGCTGGTCGGAAAGCCGCCTCACGGCCTGATCTCCCCAGACCGACAGCGGCGGGTTGGGCACCAGCACCTGCTGTGACGGCACAGATCAATCGGGAACGGGACCGCACGACCAGGGAAACGGCCCCGCTCCCAACTACACGAGCTGGCTGGCTACGTCCTTGAGCTGTGAAAACCAGCAGCGGCGGGCACGGGCCGGGGTTCCGGTCGAGACCAGGTTCGCGACGAAGTCTCGTCAGGCCGCGAAAATGATCATCCGGGTGCTCGACGCGGATATCGCGGTGGGATAGATGACCGGGGATGAGGTCTATGGCAAAGATCCTCACCGCCGACCGTTGGTCCCGTCACGGGGCTGTTAGCGCTAACCCGGCAGCACCGCGGCTCGGGAAGATCCGGCAACACAGCTCACGTGATCGGGTGACTAGTCCGAGGCACGGACGAACCGGGCAAGGCGCCGACGGCAACGACCTGTCAGCGTCGCCGCGCGCAACTTTCCCGGCTCATGACCGCTCCCCTGCGGTCATCTCGTCGTCCGCGTGCCGGATCTCCGGAGTCCACTGTAGACATACGGGCGGGGTTCGGGCACTCCGCGAATTCCCGAACCTCGCTCCTCGCCTCTTCGGGTGACGGAGTAAATCTGTGCCGACTGGGGTAGACATTCGTCGCCGGGCGTGTGTAGTGTTCTCCTCGTACGAGAGAGACAACGTCAAGCAGGCGCGGGAGATGACGTAACTACCCGCGAGGTGAGACAAGACGGTCAGGCAGGACGGAGCCGATCAACGGACAGGTTTCGGCTGGTGACCGGTGCAGTACCCGGGACCGGGTTGTGAAGAAGGTAGTGACGGTCCCGTCGAGGTAGTGGCAAGACGCGGGTGGAGTCAGCGCATCCGTGGAAGTGCAAGTGCTGTATCGAGTGCAAGTTCGTAGTGAGTAGTTCGTAGTGAGTAGTTCGTAGTGAGTAGTTCGTAGTGAGTAGTTCGTAGTGAGTAGTTCGTAGTAGGCAATGAAGACGGTCAGGCGTGGCGGAGCCAATCGGTGTAAGGGGTTCCGCCACGGTGACCGGCGACGTCAGGCGTACTGGGACCGATCTCGGTAAGGGGTTCCAGCCGATGACGATCGCACAGGCACAAGGTAAGAGAACAACACAGGAAAGAAAGGAAAGGGCGCATCATTGGATCGCCCGCCGCGGGCTGACAGCGCCGCGCGGGTACCGCAGTCCCATCGGATTGGCAGGTGGTTCTCGGTTACGAATGAGCGATCCCCGCTCGATACGACGCGGGTACGGAAAGCCGGTCGCACGGCCGGTTGACAATGGTGAAACCTGATCCTGGGACCCCAGGTGCCGTAGTTGGCACCTGGGGTCCCTTGTGATGTGGAGGTGGAATGATTCCTGACCAACGCGATACCGTCGAGCCCGGCGGGCTCGACAAGTTCGACGACGAGCACTACCCCGCCTACACGATGGGCCGGGCCGCGGCGATGCTCGGCACCACGCAAGGGTTCCTGCGCAGCCTCGACGAGGCGAAGCTCATCGAGCCGCAGCGCTCCACCGGCGGACACCGCCGCTACAGCCGGCACCAGCTGCGCATCGCCGCACGCGTACGGGAACTGGTCGACCAAGGCACCGCCGTGGACGCCGCCTGCCGCATCATCTCCCTCGAAGACCAACTCCACGAAGACCAACGCCACAACGAACTCCAGAAATCCTCCGACTGAAACCAGGTGACAGGGTGTGCCGCCGACACAATCGAACGGCACACCAGCACCAGGTCGAGCGAGCAGCCCGCGCCTAGTCGGCGGCCGAACACGCTGGGGCGAAGCCGCGCGTGAGAACCGTGCCGTCGGGGAACCCAGGCACCATGTCCCGCAGCCGGCTCTATCGCGATGGTGTACTGGAAACCGAAGATTTCCCGGTCGACGAGATCTCCGAGCATCTCGCCGATCCGGCCGTGGTGGTGTGGCTGGACCTGTGCGACCCCACCGAAGACGACTTCGCCTCCCTCGGGGACGAACTCGGCCTGCACCGCCTGGCAGTGGAGGACGCGCTGCACGCGCGGCAAAGGCCCAAGGTCGACCGCTATGACAAGCACTGCTTCCTCAACGTCTACGCCGTCCGGTTCGACTCCGGGCCGGGCAGGCTCGACACCTCGGAAGTCTCGGCGTTCATCACCGAACGCGTGCTGGTGACCGTCCACCAGACCGGACACTTCGACATCGACGCCGTCACGCGCCGCTGGGATGACGCGGACAGCCCCGCCAAGGCCGGCGTCGGTTTCCTCGTGCACGGCCTGCTGGATTACGTGGTGGACAGTCAGTTCGACGCGGTGCAGGCCCTCGACGACCAGCTCGAGGCACTCGAAGACCTCGTGTTCGACGACAGCGCCACCCACGCCGCCGTGCAGCAGCGGTCGGTCCGGCTGCGCAAGTGCCTGGTGACACTGCGGCGGGTCGTGCTGCCGATGCGGGAGGTGGTCGACACGCTCACGCGCGGTGATCTCCAGATCGTCGGCGAAGAGCTGGCGCCGTACTTCCAGGACGTCCACGACCACGTCCGGCACGCCTCGGAATGGACGGACTCGCTGCGGGAACTGGTCGCCACCATCCGCGAGACCCAGCTCGCCGTCCAGGGGAACCGGCTCAACATCATCATGAAGAAGGTCACCAGCTGGGCGGCGGTCATCGCGGTCCCCACCGCGATCTCGGGCTTCTACGGCCAGAACGTGCCGTATCCCGGCTTCGAGCAGCCCTGGGGTTTCTGGGTCTCGACGGTCGCCATCGTCGTGGTGTCCGGAGGGCTCTACGCGATCTTCAAGCGCCGCGGCTGGCTTTGAAACCTCCAGCGTGTCAGGGCCGTGGTTCGCGTGCCGCGGGTGATCCGGCGACGTTTAGAACCGTGACGGCCGGGTACGCCTCGAAACTCCGCTGCTGAGAGGGCGCCGATGACCACGACCGCGAACCAGTCGCTGTGGCTGCACACCGTTTCGGACACATCCGATCATCCGGCGCTGCCGGGGCCGCGGGAGGCGGATGTCGTCGTGATCGGTGGCGGTATCGCCGGGCTCACCACGGCGCTGCTGCTCGCCCGCCGCGGTGTCGACGTCGTCGTTCTCGAGGCAGGCCGCGTCGGCGCGGGGGTGAGTGGCAACAACACGGCGAAAGTCACGGCGCTGCAGTCGACCATGTATTCGACTCTTGAGCGCGACCACGATGGCTCGGTCGCCGCGCGCTACGGCGCGGCCGCTACCGCCGGCGTGGCTTTGGTGGCCGCGTTGGCCGAAGGAATCGGCTGCGATCTGCACCGCGCGCCCGCGGCGACGTTCGCCTACACCGCCGACGAAATCGAGACCGTGCGTGCCGAGGCCGACGCGGCCGAGCGAGCGGGGCTGCCGGTCGAGTGGGCCGACCGGCTGGATGTCGGGTTCCCGACGTTCGGAGCGGTGCGCCTGCCCGGTCAGTTCGTGCTGCATCCTGCGAACTATGTCCGCGGGCTGGCCGCGGCACTGATCGACGCGGGCGGCCGCATTTTCGAGCACAGCCGCGTCCACGACGTCTCGGTCACCTCTCCCTACCAAGTCCGCACGGACGGCGGAGCGGTGACCGCCGAGCAGGTCGTCGTCGCCACCCACTATCCGATCCTCGACCGTGGTCTCTTCTTCGCCCGCCTCGACGCGCAGCGCTCCTACTGCGTCGCCGCCCGGCTGAGCACCGGCGCGCCTCCCGCGGAGCTCGCGATCAGTGTCGGCAGCCCGGCCTGGTCACTGAGCCGCCACGGCGACCACCTGATAGTCGGCGGGCAAAGTCATCCCGCGGGCGAACGCGGCGTCGACTTCAGCCGGTACAACGCGCTGGAGGATTTCGCGCGCAAGCATTTCGACATCGCCGAGATAACCCACCGCTGGTCCGCTCAAGATCCCGTGGCCTTCGACAAGCTCCCGATGGTCGGGTCGTACCTGCCAGGAGCCGCGCACCTGTGGGTGGCGACCGGCTTCGCCAAATGGGGCCTGGCGATGGGCACAGTGGCCGGCGAGATCCTGGCCGACCGCGTCACCGGCGCCGACAACCCTCACGCCGAGCTTTTCTCCCCGCACCGGCTGAGCCTGTCGAACGCGCCGACGTTGCTGCAGCAGAACGCGAAGGTCGCCAAGGACCTCATCGCCGACCGTCTCATCCCTGCCGAGGCGGCCGACGCCGACGAAATCCCGGTCGACACCGCGCGCGTGGTGTCCGACGGGCTCGGCAAGAAAGGCGTCTACCGCGACCGGATGGGCGGCACCCACGCGGTGTCACTGCGCTGCACCCACCTCGGCTGCCTGCTGCGATTCAACGGCGCCGAGCGCAGCTGGGACTGCCCGTGCCACGGCTCCCGCTTCGACGTCGACGGCGCGGTGCTGGAAGGACCGGCCACCCGCCCACTTCCGAAGCGCGCCCCGTAGCCGGACGAAAGGAAACCGCCGACATCCTGCACGCGTACCAGTGATCACTCGAGAAGGAGAAGCGATGCGGGTCGTCATCATCGGTGGGGGTTTCGCCGGATACAACACGGCGAAAACACTCCGGAAGGCCTTGCCCGAAGAAACCGAGATCGTCCTGCTGAACCCGACCGACTACTTCCTGTACCTCCCGCTCCTGCCCGAGGTGGCCGCGGGGATCCTCGACCCGCGCCGCGTGTCGGTGTCGATCCCGGCCACACTGCCGGGTGCGCGCCTCGCGCTCGGCGCCGCGAAATCCGTTGACCTGCAACGGAAACACGTCACGTACGTGGACACGGAAGACAACGAGCACATGCTGGCCTACGACCGGCTCGTGCTCGCGGCGGGCAGTGTCAACAAGCTGCTGCCGATTCCCGGTGTCGCGAAGTACGCGCACGGGTTCCGCGGGCTTCCGGAAGCGCTCTACCTGCGTGACCACATCACACGCCAGATCGAGCTCGCCGCGAGCACCGACGACCCGAAGGAGCGGGACGCCAGGTGCACCTTCGTCGTGGTCGGCGCCGGCTACACCGGCACCGAGGTCGCCGCGCAGGGCCCCGCGTTCACCGCCGCGCTCGCGTCCCGCCATCCCGAGCTGGCGAACCAGGAAATCCGCTGGATGCTGCTCGACGTCGCGCCACGCGTGCTGCCCGAGCTGGACGAACGCCTCGGGCGCGCCGCCGGCCGGGTGCTGCGCTCGCGCGAGGTCGACGTGCGGATGGAGACGTCGATCAGCGACGCGGACACCACCGGGGTGACCCTCACCACCGGCCAGGCCGTGCCCACCCGCACGCTGGTCTGGTGCGTCGGGGTGCGGCCGGATCCGCTGGTCGAGGCGTTCGGGCTGGAAACCGCGCAGGGCCGCCTCGTCGTGGACACCAGGCTCACCGTGCCGGGCCACCCCGAGGTGTTCGCCTGCGGAGACGCCGCCGCCGTCCCGGACCTGACCCGGCCGGGCAAGCTCACCGCGATGACCGCGCAGCATGCCGAGCGGCAGGGCAAACTCGCCGCACGCAATGTCGCCGCGTCGCTCGGCTATGGCACGTCCGCCGAATACCGGCACCACGACCTCGGGTTCGTCGTCGACCTCGGCGCGCACCAGGCAGCCGCGAACCCGTTGCACATCCCCCTTTCCGGGCTGCCGGCAAAAGCGGTCACCCGGGCATACCACCTGCTGGCCATGCCGGGAAACCGGCTACGCACCGCCATCGACTGGGCACTCGAAGCCGTTTCGAAACGCCAGACGGTCCAGCTCGGGCTGGTGCGCGCGAAGAACGTCCCGCTCGACACCGATGCCCCAGAGCTGCCTCGCGGTAGCCGCTGATCACGCGTGTGTGAAATGGCCGCGCCCCGGGTAAACCCTCGACCTGCCGTGATGATCAGTCGAGAGGACCTGTCATGCTCCTGCCCGAGCCCCGTGGCCCGATCGGCGCGACGCTCGCCGCCGCACTGCGCGGGTCACCGGATACCGCGCCGTCCCCGCTTCCGAGCCACACCCGAGCCCCCGCCTCCGGCGGGCCGGAGACGGTATTGGCCGACGAAGACCTGCAACTGAGCTTGTGGACCTGCTACGAGCTGAGCTACCGGGGTTTCGACGACGTCGACGACCGTTGGGAAAGCACACCGTCCTTTGTGGCTTTCCGGGCGGCGCTCGAAGCTCCCTTCGTGCGCGCACTGCGTCATCACACCGGATCCGTCGGCGAGTGCACTGTGGACGCTGATGGCGTACCCGCCGCGCTCACCGGACTCATCGAGGCCGACGACGGGCCCCCGCTGGCCGCCTATTTGCAGCGCAAGGCCACCGCCGAGCAGTTCAAGGAGTTCGTGACACACCGGTCGATCTACCATCTCAAGGAAGCCGACCCGCACAGCTGGGCGATCCCCCGCATCGGCGGACGGGCCAAGGCGGCGCTGATCGAGATCCAGGCCGACGAATACGGCGGCGGCAGACTCGAGCGGATGCACTCCGAGCTGTTCCGCAACACCATGCGCGGCCTCGGTCTCGACGACACCTACGGCGCCTACGTCGATCAGGTTCCCGCGGTGACCTTGGCGGTGAGCAACACGATGTCGTTGTTCGGGTTACATCGCCGCTGGACGCCGTCGCTGCTGGGGCATCTCGCGATCTTCGAGATGACGTCGTCACTGCCGAATCGCCGCTACGGCAACGGGTTACGGCGTCTCGGGTACGGCGCGGACACCACCCGGTTCTACGACGAACACGTGGAAGCCGACGCGGTCCACGAGCAGATCGCCGCACACGACCTGTGCGGCGGCTACGCCCACGACCACCCCGAATCCATCCCCGACATCCTGTTCGGCGCCGCCTGCGCGCTGACGGTGGACAACGCCATGGCGAACCACCTGCTGGAAACGTGGAAGACCGGCGCCAGCGGCCTCAGGCGCACACTGACCGGGACCGCGGCCTGACCCGTCAGCCGTCCCCTGGCTCGGTGGGGCGCAGCGGGTCGCGGTGCGGTCCGCTCGCGGCGCGGAAGCCCGTGACCTTGTGCGTGCCGTCACAGAACGGCTTGATCGCCGAGCGGCCGCACCGGCACAGCGCGATCGTGCCGCGCCCCGTTTCGATCCGCTGTCCGTCCTGCGCCACGAGCCGCACGTCGCCGCGCACCAGCAGCGGGCCGTTCTCACAGGGGGTGATCTCCACAGCGGCTTCGCCGCTTCCGTTGGTCATGCACCGGGCCTACCCCGGCGAGGTGATCTTCACACCTCAACCGGAAATCATGACTAATTCCCCCGAAAGGGTTTCGAATTCCGTTCAGCGGGCATCCTCGTCCTGAGCACAGCGAAAAGGAGACACTCCCTTGATTATTCTCGGTGTAATTCTTTTGATCATCGGTTTCGTCGCGTCCATTCCGGTCCTCTGGTCGATCGGCATCGCGCTCGTGGTGATCGGTGCCGTGCTGGCCGTACTGGGCAGTGCCGGTCGGAAGATCGGCGGCCGCAGCCACTGGTTCTAGACAACCCGCGGTTTTCGAGGCCGGGGCACCCGCTTCATCGCGGGTGCCCCGGCCTTGTGTCGATCAGTGTCGATCAGCCTGGCCCAGGCTGGAGCAGCACCTTGATCGCGCCCTCCCGCTTCTGCTGGAAGATCTCGTAGGCGTGCGGCGCTTCCTTGAGCGGCAGCGTGTGCGTGGCGAATCCCTCGACCCCGAGCGGATCGGACGGCTCGGTGATGAGCGGCATGACGTCGTCGATCCAGTGCCGGACGTTGGCCTGGCCCATCCGCAGCCGGACCTGCTTGTCGAACAGCTCCATCATCGGCAGTGGATCGACCATCCCGCCGTACACACCGCTCAGCGAGATCGTGCCGCCGCGGCGCACACTGTCGATCGCCGCGTACAGCACGCTGAGCCGGTCGATCCCGGCGGTCAGTTTCGCGGCTATCGCCTGAGGCAACAGGTTGACCAGGTCCTGCGCGATCTTCCCGATCGGCGCGCCGTGCGCCTCCATCCCGACCGCGTCGATCACCGAGTCCGCACCGCGCCCGGCGGTGAGCTGCCGGATGGCGTCCCCGATATCGCGATGGTCGCGGGTGTCGACGGTCGTCACCCCGTGTTTCGCCGCGCGGGCCAGCCGTTCCGGCACCAGGTCCACCCCGATCACGGTGCCGGCGCCGCGGTGCTGCGCGATCCGGGCGCACATCTGCCCGATCGGCCCGAGCCCGAACACCACAACGGTGCCGTCCTGCGGGATGTGCGCGTACTCGACCGCCTGCCACGCCGTCGGGACGACGTCGGACAGGTAGACGAACCGCTCGTCCGGCGGGCCGTCCGGCACCTTGATCGGGCCGTAGTGGGCCTGCGGCACCCGCAGGTACTCGGCCTGCCCGCCCGGCACCTGGCCGTACATCTTGGTGTAGCCGAACAGCGACGCGCCCTTGCCGAACTCCTTCACCTGCGTGGTCTCGCACTGGCTTTGCAGCCCCCGGTCGCACATGAAGCACCGCCCGCAGGAGATGTTGAAGGGAACCACCACCCGGTCGCCGGGTTTGATGTGCTTCACCTCGGCGCCGACCTCTTCGACGATGCCCATCGGTTCGTGGCCCAGGATGTCGCCCGGCTCCATGAACGCGCCGAGCACTTCGTAGAGATGCAGGTCGGAACCACAGATCCCGGTCGAGGTGACCCGTACGATCGCGTCGGTCGGCTCGACCAGTCTCGGATCCTCGACCGTGTCGACCCGCACATCCCGTTTGCCGTGCCAGGTTACGGCTTTCATGGCGCTCCTTTCGTCCGCGAACCGCTCGGATTCCCCCAGGCGCCTGCCGCAAACCCTCAACGGAGTGCCGTCAGCGGTTCCGCTACGGGTGATCTTGGTCGGCCGGTACGCGCCCGATCGCCGATGGTCGCGAGTTGACGAAGCTGCGCACCGCCGAGCTCAGTACCGCGAGTAGCGGCACCGCCAGCAGCGCGCCGATGACACCGGCGATCACCAGCCCGGCCGCGAGGGTGAGCACCACCGCCAGCGGATGCAGCCGCACCGCCCTGCCGAGCAGAAATGGTTGCAGGACATGACTTTCCAGCTGCATCACACCCACCACGACGGCGAGCACGATCAACGCCGATACGACATCGTCGGTCACCAGCGCCACCAGCACCGCGACGGCGCCGGTGACCACGGAGCCGATCACCGGGATGAAAGCCCCGACGAACACCAGCACGCTCAACGGCAGTACCAGCGGCACACCCATGATCAGCAGCCCCAAGCCGATACCGACCGCGTCGACCACGGCCACGGCCGCGGTCCCCCGGATATAGCGCGCCAGGGTGTTGACCCCTTCGTGGCCGGCCAGATCCACTCGCCGGCGAACCCGCGGCGGCACACCGCCCAGCAGGAAATCCCATATCTGCTTTCCCTGTGACAGGAAGAAGATCAGGCAGAACACCATCAGCAGCAGCTCGGAGAGCAGCTCCCCCACACTCAGCGCGGTCGACACGGCGCCGGAGGCGATGGCCGACTGGTTCGCGCTCAGCGTCGCGGACACCTTGTCGAGCGCTTGGTCCAGCTGCAGCTGGCTCAGGTGCAGCGGCCCCTCACGCAGCCAGCCACGTAGTTCGCCGATGCTGCGCCGGACCTGCTCGATCAGTTCCGGCATCCCCTCGGTCACCGTGATCACGACGAACGTGATGACGCCGCCCACCGTGGCGAGCCCGGCGACGACCACGATCGCGGTAGCCAGCCCCCTCGGCACCTTCCGGCGCACCAGCCACGACACCGACGGCGCCAGCAACCCGGCGAGCAGCAACGCCACCGCGACCGGCACCACCACCGCCGCCAGCCGGACCACCAAGAGACCCAGCACCGTCAGCCCGCCGGCGATGACCAGCGAGCGCCACGCGACGGCGGCACCGAGCCGCAGGCCGTAGAGAACGGCCGCGTCTTCCGCGGTGCTGTCAGTACTTCCGCCGAGCTGAGCCATGAACGAACCATCCGTGAGGTGAAGTCCGCCAGGGTCTGGGACGGGGCTCCGCAGCGATGTCGATCAAGGTGTTCCCCGAACCTCGGTACCCCAAACCGGCGCGGCCCGGCTAAGGCCGGACGCTGAGCTGGTGGGACATGATCGCGTCGACGTCCGCGGTGCCGTCCGCGACGGAACGAGCCAGCTCCGACAGCCCCAGGTTGTGTGAACGGGCGTAAGCGCGCAGCTTCGCGAACGCCTCGTCCATACCGAGGTTTCCTCCGCGTGCGGACAGCACTCCTTTGGCTTGCTCGATGACGACCCGGCTGTTGAGCGCGGTCTGCAACTGCTCCGACAGCAGCTCTCCGCGCTGGATCGACCGTTGCTGCAGAATGCCGACCGTGGCGACGTCGGCCAAGGCCTGCCCAAGGCGGGTGCTGCCCGGGGTGACGCCACCCGGTTCGATGCCGAGCAAAGTCACCGCTCCGATAACCTGACGGCGCAGCCGCATCGGCAGCGCCTGCGCGGCACGGAAGCCACATTCGGCGGCCGCCTCGGCGAATCCGGGCCACCGATCAACGTCTAGGCGCAGGTCCGCGCTGGCAGTCGGCTGTCCGTCGCGCACGCAATCGATGCAGGGTCCGTCCTCGGTGTTCACCGCGAACAGCTCCAGCAGCTCCGCCCGCTCCGAGGAGGCGGCAGCCACCCGCAGCCTGCCGTTTTGATCGACGAGGATCACCCCGACAGCGGAAACCTCCAGCAGGTCGACGCACTGGCCTGCGAGCATGCTCAGGAACTCCATCAAGTCGAAATCGTCCACCAGGGTGTCCGCCAGCGCGACGAAAGCGGCCACCAGCCGCTGCTCCCGGCCATCACCGGCGGTGATCTCGGATGTCTCACTCATGTCCTTCATCCTCCGCTCTTGAGCTGAAGGCGGCGGGCCACGATGTCGCGCGCCACCTCATTCAGCGGTACCTCGTTGGCGAAGGAGTACCCGCGAATGCGCAGCAACCCTTCCCGCACACTGACCCCCAGTTGCACGGCCACGATGCCTGACGCCTGGTGCACCACGGCGTGAATATCCGACAACCAGCCGACGTTCATCGGATCCGCGCCGCCCAGATCGGCCAGCAGGGCCTCGGTCGCGATCTCTGCCAGCAGCAACGCGTCAACCAGCTGGTCCCGGCTCAACGCGCCGGGCATCGTGCGGTGCAGATCCAGCACGCCGACCCGCACCGCGCCGACCTGCAACGGGAACGAGAACACCGCGCGGATCCCGGCCGCGAGCGCACCCGGCGTGAACCCCGGCCACCGGCCACCACCGCCGGCCAGATCGGCGGCCAGCACCGGACCACCGGATTCGACGGCGTCCACACTCGGCCCTTCCCCCACGGTCAAGCGAAGCTCATCGAGCAGCACAGCCGCCTGGCCCGCCGAATGCACCAGCGCCTGCAGCTCAGGCGCGCCGGCGTCACCTCTGACGCTCACCGTGGCCCCTGAAACGGACAGCTCTTCCAGGCACAGCACACATACGCGCCGCACCAATGCCAGAGGATCGCTGCCCTCGGCGTCGAGCAGCCCGAGCAGTCGCTCACGCCGACCAATCGCCATCGCATCCCTCCTGACGACGCTCACAGCCGGCCGCGGCATGTGCACAAGGCGCGAGGTCGCCGAGATGTGCGAACGGTCAGCAGCTCGCGCTCGGAGTAGTCCGCCACGGTGTCGCACGGGCACGGACCCATGGCGGCGGTCAGGCGATCGACCTCGTCGAATCCGGCGTCCGCGAACTCCTCCGACGACAGGAAGAACCCGGCACTGACCACGGGATTTCCTGTACCCGGTTCACCGATCGCCAAACCTCGAACCCCAGGTGCGGTAGTTGGCATCTGGGCACGCGTACGTCTAAAACGCGCCAAATGGGGTACCCGGCTCGCATACGAGTGATCGAAAGGGACCACGATGATCTTGGTGTCCTCACCTCCCAAGCCGTTGCCCCTTCCGCGGACTACCGTGTCCGTCGGCAACGAACTGCGTGCCACCGGCCTCGATCTTCCGCTGCCCGCCCGCGGCGACACGCTCGGCCGCTGGTCCGCGCTGGCCGAGCTGGGGCGCCGGGACCTCGTGCTCGGACGGCTGGCCGAAGGCCATGCCGACGCGGTCGCGATACTGGCCGAGGCGGGCGTTTCCGCCACCGAAGGCGCGTTGTACGGCGTGTGGGCGGCCAAGTCCGAAGGCACCGGCGCGGTGCTGAGCGGCAACCGGCTCTCGGGCACAGTCCGCTTCTGTTCCGGTGCGCACCTGCTGGACCGCGCGCTGGTCGCGGCCGGAGATCTGCTGGTCGAGGTCGATCTCGCCGATCCCGGTGTGCACCGGATGCCCGACACCTGGCAGGCGATCGGGATGGACGCCTCGGACAGCGGCGATGTCCTCTTCGAGAACGCCAGTGCCACGGTCATCGGCGAGCCTGGCTTCTACGTCTCGCGGCCCGGCTTCGCGCACGGTGGCGCCGGCGTGGCAGCCGTGTGGCTGGGCGGCTGTGCCGCGATCACCGACCACATAGCGACCTACCTGCGCGAACGTGATCCCGATGAGCACCAGCTCGCGCACTTCGGCGCGCTCCACACCGCGCTGCGGGAGGCCGAGGCGGTGCTCGCCGAGGGTGCGGCCGCGGTCGACCGAGGGGCCGGGCGCCTGGTCACCGACACCTGCCGGGCCGCCGTCGAACGCACGGCACGGGAAGTGCTCGACCGCGCGCCGAGGATCACCGGGCCGACACCGATGTGCCGCGACCACCGGTTCGCCCAGCAACTCGCCGACCTGCTCGTCTACGTCCGCCAGCACCACGCGGAACGGGCGCTGGCCACCTTGGGCGCCCGCGTGCTCGAGGAGGGCGGCCGATGAGCAACCCGGAATCCCTCTGGCCACCGGTACTGCGTGGCCTCGATCCCTTTCCGCTCGAGCGGTTCCGGCGTGCCTGCGTGGTGGCCGCCCATCCCGACGACGAGACGCTCGGCGTGAGCGGGCTCCTGCAGCGGCTGCACGCCCAGGGCACCGAGATCACCCTGGTCATCGCGACCGACGGGGAGGCCGCCTTCCCGGACGCCGACGCGGCCGGGCGTCGTGAGCTGGGCAAGGTCCGCCGCCGCGAACTCCACGACTCCCTGCGTACCCAGCGCGTCGCCGATATCGAACCCGTGTGGCTCGGCCTGCCCGACTCACGGCTGGCCGGGCACGCGGAGGAACTCACCACCGCGCTCGGCGAGCTGACCGCCGGCGCGGACCTCGTGCTGGCGCCGTGGCCCGAAGATCCGCATCCCGATCACCAGGTCGCCGGGCGGGCCGCACTCGCCGCCGCCCCGGTCACCGCCCACCGCTGGTCCTACCCGATCTGGCTGTGGCACTGGCTGAGCCCGGACGATCCGGCGATCCAGTGGTCACGGGCGTTCGCCTTCGCACTCAGCGAAGACGAACGGGACCGCAAGCGCGCCGGCGTCGGCGCGTTCACCTCGCAGCTGAAACCCGGCCCGCACGGAGAGGATCCGATCCTGCCGCCCGAGGTGCTCGCCCACTTCGAGCGTGACACCGAGATCCTGTTGCGCGAACCTCAAGAGCGATCGGCACCGGTCAGCCGGTTCGCCGAGCTGTATCGCGACAACGGCGACCCGTGGCGCGTTTCGTCGAGCTGGTACGAGCGCCGCAAGCGCGCGGTGACCCTCGCCGCGCTCCCCCAGCAGCGCTACTCGTCGGCGGTCGAACCGGCGTGCGGGCTCGGCGCGCTCACCAGGGAGCTGGCGCCGCGCTGCGACCACCTGCTCGCCTTCGACCCGGTCGATTCCGCCGTCGAGCGGACGCGGGCGGCCGTCGCCGATCTGTCCACAGTGGATGTCCACATCGGAGCGCTGCCCGCCGATCTGCCGGATGGGCCGGTGGATCTGATCGTCTTGAGCGAGATCCTGTACTACCTCAGCGATGACGATCTCACCGCGACCATCGAGCAGGCCGCGCTCAGCCTGCGCTCCGGCGGCGATCTCGTCGCCGTCCACTGGCGGCAGTGGCCACCGGAGGCCCCGCGAGACGGGCGCGCCGCGCACGAACGCCTGCTCGCCCATCCGGAACTCGCCATGATCGTCGAGCATCTCGACGAGGCCTTCGTGCTCCACGTGCTGAGGCGCCGATGATCCAAGCCGTCGGCATCGTGATCCCTGCCCGCGACGAGGCCGCCCGGATCGGTGAATGCCTGCGCGCGCTCGGCCGCGCGCTGCGGGACCTGCCGGTCGGGCTGGAGACCGCGGTGTGCGTGGTCGCCGACCGCTGTCACGACACCACCGAGCGGCTGGTCCGCGCCAACTCGGACGGGATGGTCGTGACCAACCGGGGTCCGCTGTCCATCGGCGAGGTCCGGGATCTCGGCATCCAGCGGGTCCGGCGCGCGTTGTCGGCGCACCGGCCGTCGACCGTGCTGCTGCTCAACACCGACGCCGACACGACCGTCTCACCCGGCTGGATCCGGCGGCATCTCGACCGCGCGAACGCCGGGACGCACGCGACCGCCGGTGTCGCCGAGCTGTCCGGGTCGCTCGGTCCGCTCGCGCGGCTGCGCTACCGGGCGGTGCTCGACGGCGCGCGGCTGCCGGACGGCCACGGCAACGTCTACGGCGCCAACCTCGGCGTCCGCGCGGACGCGTACCTGTCCGTCGGCGGGTTCCGTCCGCTGGCCACCGGCGAGGACCACGATCTCTGGCGGCGGCTCGGCGGCGCCGGGTACCGGCTCGCCTACGACGACAAGGCGCTCGTGACCACGAGTTCCCGGTTGGACGGACGTGCGCCGAACGGGCTCGCCGAGCTGCTGCGCTCGATCTCCGGCCGTGACACTCAGACGTGATCGCGCGGGATGGTCCGGTGCCAGTTGCGGGAAAACGAGCGGCGGGCTCCTTCGTACCCGTCGAGCCGGGCGTCGATCACGAACTCGGTGGGCGTGCAGGACACGACCGTCCGCGTCTCGGTACGGCACGACCACTCGCCGCGGGCGAAGGTCATGCTCCACGCGGTTTCCGCGACCGGCGAGCAGAAGTCCTCGGCCAGCGACCGGTACCGCTCGACCACTCGCCTGGTGACATCGAGGTCGATGTCGTCGAAGTGGAGCACTCCGGCGTCCTTCACGATCTCCAGCATCGAGTGATAGTCGATCAGGTCGCGCGACACCGTCCACCGCTGCTCGCCCGGCGTGAGCTGGGTGGTGCGTAACGGTTCGGCGCCCTCGGGTTCACCGAACGGCCGGGCCGAAACCTCGTCGGACTCGGCGACCGGGCGCACCGGGAGTGTCACTGTGGACGGTCCGGTGTGGACGGTCAGCATCACCGGCTCCGGCGACGGCCAGGCCAGCGGCCAGTAGGAGGTCGACAGGGACAGCCGGATCCGGTGCCCTGCGGGGAAAGCCTGCGCGACGGCGTTGAGCTGGACGGTGACCTCGTACCGCTCCCCCGGCTCCAGCGGCGACGGGTCCTCGTGGCCGTCGCGGTGCGTGAGATTGAGCAGCCCGTAGGTCACCCGCGTGGCACGTCCGTCCGGCGCCACATCGGACAGTCGCGCCGCGATCATGGCGACGGGCTTGTCCGAGGACACCGTCAGCTTCACGACCGGCGAGCCGAGTATCTCGCACCGTTCGGTGAGCACATCGGTGTCGAACACCAGCGACCCGCCATCCTCTTCCCGCTGGTCATAGGGCAAGTCCGGCGGAGCGCTGTAGGAGGCCCACTTCCCGGCGAACTGCCCGACCGACAACGGAGAGGACACCGAAAGCGTCTCTTCCGCGACCGTCTCACCCGGACGGGCGATCCGGTGCCTCGCGAGGTGATGCTCGGACGGTTTCACCCGCGGCGACGGCCAAGACGGCTCGCCGACCCACCGGCCTGGCCGGTCCTCGTACGCGGTGGACGGCGGAACGCTTTCCTGCATCCAGGTCCGCAGCATGGGGCCGTCCATCACCCCGTTCTCCTCGCCCTTGAGCCAGTGGTCCCACCAGCGCACGACCTCCTGGAGGTAGCCGATCGCCGGGCCTGGCGCACCGAGATGCGGATACTTGTGCGACCACGGCCCGATCAGGCCCTTGCGCGGCACGTCGAGGTGGGCGAGCACGCGCGCGACCGCGTTGGAGTAGCCATCGGCCCAGCCGCTCGACGCCAGCACCGGTACCTGCACGTCGCTGTAGTTCTCGCACACCGAAGCGTGCCGCCAGTAGTCGTCGCGCCGCTGGTGACTCAACCAGTTCTCGGCCCAGAGACCGCAGTTTTCCAGCCGCTCCAGCCACAGGTCCCGCCAGCGGTCCCCCACCAGCGCGGGATCGGGCGGCAACGTGCTGTAGGCGAACATCGTCGACGCCTCGGCCACGTTGTCCGAGAGCAGGCAGCCGCCCATGTAGTGCATGTCGTCGGCGTACCGGTCGTCGGTGAACGACGAGATGACGATCGCGCGCAGGCTCGGTGGCTTACGCGCGGCCACCTGCAACGAGGTGAACCCGCCCCACGACAGGCCCATCATCCCGGTGTTGCCGTCGCACCAAGGCCGGTTCGCGATCCAGTCCAGCACCTCCTCGGCGTCCAGCTGCTCTTGTTCGAGGTACTCGTCTTCCAGCACGCCATCGGACTCCCCCGAACCGCGCATGTCGACACGCACGCAAGCGTAGCCGTGCCCGGCGAGGTACGGGTGGTGGATCGAGTCCCGCACGGCGGTCAGATCCCTTTTACGGTAAGGGAGATACTCCAGGATCGCCGGGACCGGCTGGTCGTCCGAACACACCGGCCGCCAGATCCTGGCCGCCAGCCGGAGCCCGTCCGGCAGTGGGATCCAGACGTGCTCTTCCTCGGTGAGCTGATACGGCAACGAGGTCACCGTGCGCATAAACCCTTACTCCTCCTCGAAGTGGAACCGCAGCGCGTCCACGCACCGCTCGTACTTGCGGACCATCTCTTCTTCCGTCGCGGCCGCGATGAAGATCTCCGCGAGCTCGAAGCTGTAGCTGTCTTGGCCTGGCAAGTCCGAAAGCCGTTGCCCGGGCGCCGGCACGACGTTCACTTCGACGCCACCGAGCTCGTTCTCCAGCTTTCCGATCTCTTCGTCCGTCGGGCCGCTCTTGAGCACGCCGTCGCTGAAGTGCCGGATGAACCACTTGCCCGCGATCCCGTAGTCGCCGCGTCCCCGCGGCACGGCGGGATCCTGGCCCAGTCCCAGCTTCACCATATGGTCGTGGTTGGCGATCCCGTCGACGTACTCGAACAGCTTCGCGTGCGACTGGGAATGCCGGGTGTTGATCTCCAGCAGCCGCACCTGCCCAGACTCGGTATGGTAGAAGAACTCCACACTGAATGTGCCGTTGTCAAAGCCGATCTGGCGCATGACCTTTTCGGACTGTTCCTTCATCTGGTGGACCGCGTCAGCGGGCAGCTGTGAGGGATACTGGTGGCGCAGGAAACACGGGGAGCCCGGATAGTCCACAGAGTCCAGTGCGCCGTAGACGGTGACCTCGCCGCGGTAGGCGTAGCCCTCGGTCGCGGCCTGCACACCGGTCAGCGCTTCCTCCGCGAGGCAGGCTTCACCGCCGATCTCGGCGATCTCCGCGGGCAGGTCGAGCTGGTCCAGGAAGTACTCGAACGGCTTGCCGACCCGGCCGATGCCTTCGCTGATCTCCTTGGCCGCCTTGGCGAACGTCTCGTCGTCCTCGGCCTTGAAAGCGAGTTCGGACGAGAACGACTTCACCGGCTTGAGCCACACCGGATAGCTCATGTCGCCGGGTAGCCTCGGCGTCGCGTCGTCGAGATCGACGATGCCGAACTTCGGCAGGTCGTCGATCACCTTCCGCTGCTCCAGCCTGCTCCAGTACTTGTGCTCGCATTTCACCACGGCTTCCAGTGAAACACCGGGCAAGCCATAGCGCTCACGCAGCAGTGCCGCCATAGTCGACGCCGGGAAGTCCCAGTAGCTGACGATCCCGCTTATCTCCCCGTCGAAAGCATCGAGCTGGGCTTTCGCCTTCTCCATCAGGTCGACGATCGGAATCTCGCCGTGCTGGATCTCCTCGACGCCGAGCAACCGGTGGACCGGTACCGCGCCGCGTCCGGTAGCCGTTCGAGCACCGTCTTGTTCTCGTCGTCGAGCCCGATCACGAAGATGTCCAGTCGTCTGTTCACCATGGGACCACACCTACCCTCGGCGTCGACGGCGGAAACCCCCGTATTGCCAACGGCTTCGCGATGGCGCAAAAGGATCAACGCGGCTACGGCATCTGCCGTGGATTGGGTTCGGCACACGGTGGGTAACCGGTAGGCACCGCGACCGGATCCGCCTTGGACTCCTCGTGTTCGACAAGAACTGGAGAATGCCATGACCGAAGTCAGCCGGGTGGCCGAAGCACCGCCGGAAGCCGTCTTCGCGGTGCTCGCCGACGGGTGGTCCTACGCGGGCTGGGTGGTCGGCGCGTCGCACATCCGCAGCGTCGACCCAGGATGGCCGTCGGCCGGTTCCCGTATCCACCACAGCGTCGGGTCGTGGCCGCTGCTGCTCCAAGACGTCACCAGAGTGACGACGGTCGAGCAGGACGTTTCGATCTCGCTGGAGGCGCGGGCGCTCCCGCTCGGCGCCGCGGAGGTCAGGATCACCCTCGATCCGCGGGACGGCGGGCGCACCCTCATCACCATGGTCGAGTACGTGGTGCGCGGACCCGGGAAGCTGCTTCCCACGGCGATCCAGGCGCTTGTGCTGGGCCCGCGCAATCTCGAATCGCTGGCCAGGCTGGCCGCGATGGCGGAGGGACTGCACGCAGGCACCAAGCGAGGAATTCAGCCGTCGTAGACCGCTCGGTGCGCCGCCCGGATCAGCGCGGCGTACCCGGTGCCGAGCCGCCCTGCCCTGGCGAGCGCCGCTTTGGCCGCGTTCGCGCCGGGACCGCCGTGCACCGCGCCACCGGGATGCGCGGACGCGCCTGCGAGGAACAAGCGGTCGACCGGCGTGTCGGCACGCCCGGTCCCCGGTGACGGGCGGAAGAACAGCTGCTGGTGGATCGCCGTCGTCCCGCCGTTGATCGCGCCGCCGACCAGGCTCGGGTTGTGCCCGGCGAATTCGGCAGGGCCCTGCACGTACCGGCTGACGATCAGATCGGCGAAGCCGGGCGCGTTCACCTCGACGGTCTCCTCGATCCGCTTGACCCGCCGTTCCAACGCCGCCCTGTTCCCCACGGTGCCGCGCGGCACGTGGGTGTACGCCCATGCCGCCTCGGTGCCTCGTGGTGACCGCCGCGGGTCGCTGGTGGTCATCTGCCCGAGCAGCAGGAACGGGTGGCGCGGGGTCCGGCCGCGAGCGAGGTCGCCGCCGAACGCCGACAGGCCGTCGAGATCGGTACCGAGGTGGACCGTGCCGGCACCACGCGCGGCCTCGGCCGTCCACGGAATCGGGCCGGACAGCGCCCAGTCGACCTTCACCGTGGCGCTGTCCCACTGGAACCGGCCGAGATCGTCGAGCAGCCGCGACGGCAGCCACTCCGGCGCGACCATCTCGCGGTACAGCGTCGGCGCGGGCAGGTCGGCGAGAACCGCCTTGCGAGCCCGCACCGGATCACCGTCGCCGTCACGGACTCCCACGGCCCGCCCGCCCGCGACCAGCACCCGGTTCACCGTACGTCCACAATGGACTTCGCCGCCGCGGGATTCCAGCCTGCGCACAAGCGCCGCGGTCAGCTCTCCCGCGCCGCCCTCCGGCACGGGGAACCCGGCTTCCTGCCCGACCATGGCGAGCAGCCAGCCGAAGACCGCACTGCCGGCGTTGTCAACGGAGAGGTCGCTGTGCGCCGCGTTGCCCACCAGCAACAGGCGGGCGCCTTCGCCGGTGAAGAGCTCCTCGGCGAAGCGCCGGGCAGGCAGCGTCAGCATCCGGGCCAAGCGCAGCGCGTCGGCGGTACCGGTGCGCCGCAGCAGTCGCAGAGCGGGGCGGACCGGCGGGAACGGCGTGAACAACGCGTCCAGCAGCGGATCGCGGATTTCGCGCCACTGCGCGAAAAGCCGTCGCCATGCCGCGCCGTCACCGGGTGCGAACTCGTCGGCGGACGCCGCGGTGCGGTCGAGATCACGCGAAAGCACGGCGCACCGGTCGTCGGGCAGCACCTGGGCGAGCACGTCCGGCGCGTGCCGCCAGCGCAGGCCGTGCTCTTCGAGTTCCAATCCGCTGATCACCGGCGACACAGCGGCGAGCGGGAAGAATGAACTGCACAGATCGGTACGGAAACCGGGCGCGGTGACCTCGGCGGTCCGTACCGCACCGCCCGGTTGCTCGGCGGCTTCCAGCACCAGCACCGACCAGCCCGCGTCGGCGAGCAGGTTCGCGGCCACCAGGCCGTTGTGCCCGGCGCCGATCACCACCGCGTCGGCGACTTCATCGCTCATCCCGGTCTCCCCGCCTGCTCGCCGATCGTGATCACGATGAGCACGGTTCCCACATACCCGCTCACGCGGAGACGGAAACGCCGCGTGACCTCGTCCGTACCCCGTCGAAGCGGTTGGGCGTCGCGCGAACGGGTAACCGTCCAGTGACGACAGGAGGATTGACCGTGCGAACCCGAATCATCGCCATCACGATCGATTGCCACGACGCGGAGGCGCTGGCCTCGTTCTGGCAGCAGGCGCTCGCGTACCCCGACCTGCGACGGTGGCGAGACGGCCACGGGCTGACCTACGTGGAAATCCACCACGACGGCGAGATGCCGCTGCTGTTCCAGCCGGTCGGCGAAGGCAAGAAGGTCAAGAACCGGGTGCACCTCGACATCGCGCCCGCCGAACTGGACCAATACGACGAGATCGCCCGGTTGACGACGCTCGGCGCGCATGTGCTCGAAGACGACCCTGCCGAACAGTTCGTCGTGCTCTCCGACCCCGAGGGCAATGAGTTCTGCGTGCTACCCCGCAAGACCCCATGACCGGTCATGAGGGCCTCCCTCACCCAAGCCGTGGAGTGAGGGCCTCCCTTCACCCGTATATCTGCAATGCTCGGCAGTTAAGGCTTGGCCTGCGTTGTCAATCGGCACGAGAGCGAGTCGGCCGGGCCGTCGTCGGTGGCCCGGCCGCAACCATCTAACGTCCACAAAGGACCCAAGAGGCCGAATTTCGTCCCGCAATGTCGCATTTGCCCGCTTTGCGGGGCGGCGTGGACGGAACGAACGGGGCGTATGTGTCGCTCAGCGTTGCGAACGCCCCGTTCACAACGTTCAACCACCCCTGCGGGCACCCACCGAGCAGCGGGTTTGACCAACCTATCGGACATGGGGTGCGACGCAGGAAGGCGCGCGACGTCAGGCGGTGGCGCTGGGCAGCTTCAGCGGATCACGCGGCGCCGAGGGCTTCGCGTCGAGCATGCGCTGCCCGAGTTCCTGCAACTGCTTGCGCCCCATCGCTTTGCGTACCTCGGGGAACCAGTCGTCCTCTTCCTCCTCGACGTGGTGCCGGACGTTCTCGGTGAGGACGGTGACCTTGGCGTCGAAGCGCTCGTCCTCGGGGTCCATTCCGGCCAGTTCGCTCAGCATCCACACCACGACGTGGTGCTCCTCGACGCTTTCGAGAACGTGGTCCTTGGTGTCCGGCGCCGCCGCGCGCGCCGCCGGGTAGAAGATCTCTTCCTCGAGATAGGCGTGCACCGTGAGCTCTTCGATGATCGAATCGACGAGCTTCCGCTTGGTCACGTACGCTTTCTCGCCCGCCTTCTCGAACTCCTTGAACAGTCTTTCCACGGTCTTGTGATCATCCTTCAGCAACACGATCGCGTCGGTCGACATGCGCGTTTTCTCCTTGACTCGTCACAGCTTCGGCAACACGGCTGACTGCCAGCCCGCGAAGAACTCGTCCTGGTCCGGCCCGATCTGCTGGACGTAGACCTCGTCGAACCCGGCGTCGGCGAACTGGCGCACCTGGCTCAGGTGCCGGTCGGGATCGGGGCCGCAGGCGAAGTGGTCACGCACCATCTCTTCGGTGACCAGTTCGGACGCGGCCGCGTAGTCGTTCGGCGTCGGCAGGGTCGACGGCAGCAACCCGGGCAGGAGTTCGTTGCGCCACAGTCGATGGGCGGTCTTCGCGCCCTCTGCCTCGGAGTCCGCCCAGCAGACCTTCATGCCGCCCTGCACCTGGCCCTTGCCGCCGGCGTCGCGGTACTTCCGCACGAGTTCCGCCTCCGGGCCGACCGTGCAGAATCCGTCCGCGATCTCGGCGGCCAGTTTCGTCGCGTCAGGCCCGAAACCGGACAGGTAGATCGGGACGGGCTGGTCCGGCAGGGTGTAGATGCGCGCGTTTTCGACCTCGTAGTACTCGCCGCGGTGACTGATCTGCTTCCCGCCGTGCAGTTCCCGGATGACCTGGACCGCCTCTGCGAGCA
This sequence comes from Amycolatopsis sp. NPDC059657, assembly GCF_042734395.1. Taxonomy (NCBI): domain Bacteria; kingdom Bacillati; phylum Actinomycetota; class Actinomycetes; order Pseudonocardiales; family Pseudonocardiaceae; genus Amycolatopsis; species Amycolatopsis sp. NPDC059657. Next base: position 108,909 of record NZ_JBHWEB010000015.1, read on the forward strand.
TGTCCAGGCGCAGTTGTGGCGGTGGCCATGGCTGCCCGGTCACGTGCTCGTTGAGCGCCTCACCCGTGCCGAGCCCCAGCACGAACCGCCCCTCGCACTGCACGGCCGCGGTCGCCGCGGCCTGCGCGATGATCGCCGGGTGGATGCGGATCAGCGGGCAGGTGACGGCCGTCGTGATCGGCAACGACGTCGCCTCGCTGAGCGCGCCGATCACCGACCACACGAACGGGCTCTGGCCCTGCTCGTCGAGCCACGGGTGGAAGTGATCCGAGATCCACAGCCGCTCGAACCCGGCCTCCTCGGCCATCTTGGCCTGGCGCACCAGCTCTCGCGGCCCGAACTCCTCGGACGACAGGAAGTATCCGACACTGACCATGGGACTTCCTGTACCCGGTACTCCGAGCGCCAAACCACGCGACCGGAATCGCTCAGTCTTTCAGCACGCGCACGGCCGTCCGCAGATCATCGACGAAGTCCGCGTACGCCTTCTCGCGGTCCGGCGCCCGCAGTATCGCCGAGGGATGCACGGTCGCGACCGCGTGCGCTCCGGTGAAATCGCCGGGCAGCTCCACGACCTCCCCACGCCGCTGAGTGACTTTGAAACCCGTGCCCAGCAGGGATTGCGCCGCGGTCGCGCCGAGCAGGACCACCAGCTCCGGCTGAACCGCGGCCAATTCCGCGGTGAGCCAAGGACGACAGGAGACCACCTCGGTACGCGACGGCTTCTGGTGGATCCGGCGCTTCCCACGTTCATCGCGGGTGAACTTGAAGTGCTTGACCGCGTTGGTGACGTACACCCGTGCCCGATCCACGCCGCTGTCGGCGAGCGCCTTGTCGAGCAGCCGCCCGGCCGGGCCGACGAACGGCTCGCCTGCGAGGTCTTCGGAGTCACCGGGCTGCTCCCCGACCAGCATTATCCTGGCGGATTTCGGGCCGGCGCCGAAAACGGTGCGGGTGGCGTCACGATAGAGCCCGCATCCGCGGCACGCGGCCGCCGAGGCGCGGAGCTTCGGCAACGCCGTCGTGTCAGGTACGAACTCGCCCGCGTCGCTCATTCCGCCGGTTTCAGCGGATCGTGGCCGAGCGTCATCAGGCGATGGCGCCAGTTCGCCTGGCCCGCCACCGGTTCGAGGTCGTCGCGACGTTCGGCATGCACCTTGTCGACGACCTTGCGCATGATCCGCTCGTCATCCTCGGTGACGTCCACCTTGCGCTTGCCGAGTATCTGATGGACGTGCTGGCCGGTCTCGCTGCCCGCCTGGTCCGGCAGCGCCTCGGCGTGCTCGTCCGCCGAACGCGTCCGCAGCCAGTCGCCGAGTTCTCGCGAGGTCATGTTGACCACCCGGTGGAACTCCGTCCACAGTTCCTCGTCGACCTGGTGGGACATGGGGCATCTCCTCCTGGTTCAGTCAGCTTCTCTCGTAGTCGTCTGTTACCCCGGTGCCGCCGGTCTCACACCTGGGCCTGGTGAGCGCGCTAGTCGAGGATGACGGAGGCGAAGGCCGCCGGGGCTTGGTAAGGGAACGCGTGCGGCAGGCCCGGCAAGGTGATCAGCTTGCCGAGCTTCGCCGACCATTCGTCGGTGCACAACGGATCTCGAGCGCCGCGGACCACGGTGACCGGCCTCGGGATCTTCGTGTCCTCCAGGTGGTGCTTCGGCATCGACCGCAGCAGCGCGATGATCCGCCGCGGGCCGGCGCGCAGCCACTCGCCCGCCTGCACCTTGGCCATCGCGGACGGCTCGTGCCTGCCGTCCTTGAGCCACCGCGTGAGCATCCGGCCAAGGCCACGGTAGGCAGGGTCGACCGTCGGGCTGCCGAGTACGACCCGCGAGACCGGCAGATCGGGGTCGGTGGCGGCGAGTGCGGCGACCTGGGTGCCGGAGGAATGCCCGGCCAGCACCACGTCGTCGTCACGATCGCGCAGGTAGTCGGCCACCACGGCCGCGAAGCCGTGCACGTCCAGCGGGGACGGCGGGTTGTCGGACGCGCCGAATCCCGGCAGGTCGAGCAGCTCGCAGGCGGCGAGCGCGTGCGCGGCCGGCCGCAGGTACTTCGAGACGGCGAGGCCTTGCACGAGCACCACCGCCGGATGCCTGACCTCCTCGGGTTCGGCCAGGTAGACGGCGGGCTTCACACCTTCAGCCCCTCGAACGCGGCATCGAGCGTGGTCGTCACCGTGATGTCCTGGTCACCCAGCTTCCGGATGGCCGAGCCGTACGCGGCCAGCGCGCGGAAGTCGGCCGGGTACCGCTTCCGATCCGTGGCAGGGAACCGCACGTTGTCCGCCAGCGCGAGCCAGTCCTCAGGCTCGGCGATGCCCGCCGAACGCACGCCATGAGGGAAGAGCAGCACCTCGAGATCGGTGAACTCGCGGTCGCGCAGGTACTCGGCCAGCCGGTCGCGGGCGGGCCGGACGGCGAACGGCGTCCAGTACGGGACGAGCCCGGCCCGCGTGGCGCCGAGGGGGTCGAGCAGGATGAACGACTCGACGAGCAGCCGGTTCGTGCGCACGCCTTGGGCGGCGAGCCACTCGCGGTGCAGATCCGCGACCGGGCCGGAGAGGTCCTGCGGGTCCTCGAAGGTGATCCGGTGCACGGGGTGGCCGTGCTCGGCCGCCCAGTTCTCCACCGCCGCCCCGAATTCGGGCGAAAGACCCCATTCCGCCTCCGGCGCGGTGGCATCGGCTTCCGGGGCGTCGAAGGCGCGCAGCGGCGAACCCTGTTCCGCGAGGAACCGCTCCACCGCGGGGCTGCCTTGCAGGTATTCCTGGGGTTGCAGGCCGCCGTACGCGCCGGTCTGGAAGTAGTGCCGCTCGGCGACGCGGGTGACCGGCCAGCGCAACGTGCAGTCCAGCAGCATGATCGGCGCGCCGGGAGCCAGTCGCTCGGTCAGGAAACGCTGGTACGCCCGTGGAAGTTCGAGCCACTTGAGCCGGAAGTAGCTCATCGCGGCGATCATCAGCCGGTCCTGGTTGCCGTCATGCATGTGGTGCAGCGCGACATCAGGGTTGTTGTGCAGCAACGGGAGCGCCGTCTCGCGGCCGAAATCCAACGCGGCGCGCGGGTGATCGGGGTCGTTGTCCGGCCATTTCACCGGCACGAGCACCGTGTTGGGCAGCCACGGCACACCCGCGGCCGCGCCGAGATGGATCGCGGCGCCGTTGGACGAGCCGATCAGCACACCCGGGTACCGCTCGTCGCCGGTGTAGTGGCCCGCCAGCCAGTCCGCGACCTCACCGAGGTCGAGTTCACCGAGTTCACCCGGCGCGGAGCCTTCCTTCGCGCCCGCCACCCGGTACAGCTGGGTCCGCACGCGCTCCGGTAACCAGCGTGAAAGCCGCAGTGGCAGTTCGGCGGCCTTGGACTGCCCCAGCGCGGTGAACCGCTTGCCGCGCAACGCCATCGCGAGCGCGCGGACCATGGCCGTCGCCGAGTCGAAGCCCGCGACGGCGTCTTGAGCCTTTCGCGTCATGCCCGGTGAGTGCCCCGATCATGAGGTGATCAATCCTCGGATGTTTCCGCACCCGCTCCCCCGGCTACCCACGCGCCATGAGCCAAGTCGTGGTGATCACCGGAGCGAGTGGCGGCGTCGGCCGCGCGACCGCACGCGCCTTCGCCGAACGCGGCGCGAAGATCGCACTGATCGCGCGCGGGGAGAAAGGCCTCGAAGCCGCAGCCGGGGAAGTCGAAGCCGCAGGAGGCACCGCTTTGGCACTGCCCGCGGACGTGGCGGACGCCGACCAGGTCGAAGCGGCGGCGACGCGAACCGAGGAGAAGCTCGGCCCCATCGACGTGTGGGTCAACGGCGCGTTCAGCTCCGTGTTCGCGCCGGTGTCGGAGGTCGAGGCGAAGGAGTTCCGGCGCGTCACCGAGGTCTCCTATCTCGGCGTCGTGCACGGCACCCAGTCCGCGCTGGCACGCATGCGCCCACGCGAGCGCGGGACGATCGTGCAGGTGGGATCCGCGCTGGCGTACCGGGGAATTCCCTTGCAGGCGTCCTATTGCGCCGCGAAGCACGCGGTACAGGGCTTCACCGAATCGCTGCGCTGTGAGCTCCTGCACGACAACAGCGGCGTGAACGTGACGATGGTGCAGCTGCCCGGCCTCAACACCCCGCAGTTCGACTGGCTGCTCTCCCGGCTGCGCAAGCCCGCGCGCCCGGTCGCGCCGGTGTACCAGCCGGAACTCGCCGCACGCGCGATCCTTTACGCCGCAGCGCATCCGCGACGCCGTGAATACTGGGTCGGTGGCTCGACCGTCGCGACCATGCTCGGTGACAAGTTCGCCCCAGGCCTGCTCGACCACTACCTCGCGCGTACCGGGTTCAAGTCCCAGCAGGACGATCGAGTGCCCTCGGACGCCAAAGCCAACCTGTGGCGGCCGGCCGACGAGGACCGTGACTTCGGCGCACACGGCGCTTTCGACGACTCCGCGCACCCGCGCAGCTCGCAGTTCTGGGCCTCACGCCATCACGGCCTGCTCGCACTGACGGCGCTGGCGGGCGCGGTGGCGGTGAAGGCGTTGCGCCGGTGATCAGGATCGGGACCTCCGGCTGGGCATACCCCGAGTGGCGGGGCGACTTCTATCCGAAAGGCCTTGCCCAGAAACGGCAACTCGAATTCCTGTCCGGCCAGCTGAACTCCGTCGAACTCAACGGCACCTTCTACGCGCTGCGGCGCCCGTCCGACTACCGCTCGTGGTTCGCGCGCACTCCGGACGACTTCGTCTTCGCGGTGAAGGGGCCGATGCTCGTCACGCACCGCAAGCGGCTCGCCGACCCGGAATCCGCGGTGCGCGCGTTCTTCGACTCAGGACCGCTTGAGCTCGGCGCGAACTCGGCCCGATCCTGTGGCAGCTGCCACCATCGCTGGCCTTCGATGCCGGTCTGGTCGAAACGTTCCTCTCGACGCTCGCACTCTGGCCGCACCGCAACGCCGTCGAGCCAAGGCATTCCAGCTTCCGTGACCCCGCGTTCTTCGCGCTGCTGCGGAAGTACGGCGTCGCCTCGGTCGTCGCGGACACGGCGGGCCGGTTCCCCTGTTTCGACGAGCAGACCGCCGACTTCGCCTATGCGCGGCTGCATGGCCACGAGGAGCTGTACGCGAGCGACTATCCCGAGCAGCTGCTGGACGACTGGGCACGCAAGATCCGCGGCTGGCACGGCGACGCCTACGTCTACTTCGACAACACCATGCGCGGCGCGGCGCCCCGCAACGCCTTGTCGTTGTCGCACCGGCTCGGGCAACGGGTCGCTTCCAGGTGACCGGCTGAGCACCTTCACTCCCCCGGCCGTCGCAGCGGCATGATGAACCAGAACAGTCCGAAGAGGATCGAACACACTATCGCCGCGATGACCAGCGCGATGACGCCATAGACCACCTTCGCGATCAACGCCACCGTCACCGTGATCGCCAGCGCGAGACAGACCAGCCCGGCGAGCACCAACCGGTTGCCCACCGTCAGTATCCGCTCGCGCATACCGTCCCGGAACAGCAGGCGATGCCATGCCGCCGGGGCCGTGAGCAACGCCGTCGACGCGACGGCCAGCAGCACCGCCGAGAGATGGAGCGCCTTTTCGAAGCCGGACGCGTCGTGGAACCGGTCGGTGAACACGACGGACAGCAGGAACCCGAACAAGATCTGCACCCCGGCCTGGGCCACGCGCAGCTCCTGCAGCAACTCGCTCACGTTGCGGGACAGCTTCTCGTTCCGGGTCTCCCCGGTGTGCTCGGCCATGGTGCCGGATACCCGGCGCGCGCGGTCTCACACATGCGCTGCCCCTGCGGGCAGCCGATCGCTGCCCCTGATTCCGCCCGTTGAGGCGCGACCTCGACCGGCCGAGATCGTCATTCTGTGCGTGGCCATTTTCACCGATGACGGGATGGAACCTTGATCAGCGGACGACTCGACGCCGTCACGCGGATACCGGGGCGCGCACTGCTGGCTGTCACAGCCTGCCTTGTGCTGCTGGCCGGCACCCTGCTGGCGACGACCGCACACGCCGAACCGGATATCCACGGCGACTTCCGGACCGCGCTCAACAACAAGTGCCTCGGCCTCAACCGTGGCGCGCCCGCCACCGAGAACTGCGACGGCACCGGCCCGCAGAAGTGGCAGAGCAAAGACGAACTGATCCACAACCTGGCGCTGCAGACCTGCCTGACCATCGCGGGCGCGGATCAGCGCAACGGCGCGCCCGTGGTCGCCGCGGCCTGTGACGGCTCGGTGTCGCAGCACTGGTACCTCGAGAACAGGCAGGTACGCAGCAGGCTCAACGGCAAATGCCTGCAGGTCACCGGCGGCGCCTACAACGTCGGCGCCAAGGTGAGCGTGTGGGACTGCGACGCCGCGCCGGCCAAGAGATGGTGGTGGGCCTATCCGCTCGACCACTACCGGTCCGATCTGAACGACCTCTGTTTCCAGGTGCGGCGTGAAGCCGCCCCCAACGGCACCCCGGTGGTCGCGGCCGCCTGCGACGGGTGGAACACCTCGAAATGGTGGCGCGGGCCGAACCGCGAGATGTACCTGGTGTGGTCGAGCCTGTGCCTGGACATTCTCGGCTCCAGCGCGCAGAACGGCGCCGAGGCGGTGGTGTGGGAATGCAACGGGCTGCCCAGCCAGCGCTGGTCAGCCGACCCCGAAAACCGACTGCGCAACGAATCCAACGGCAAATGCCTCGAAATACTCGGCGGCTCGGCGGCGACCGGTGCCCGCATCGGCGTGAGCGACTGCACCGACAAGCCCTCGCAGAAATGGCGGATCCGATGACCAAGCGTGGCAGGACGCGCGCACTGCTCGCGGTGCCGCTGATACTGGCCGGTCTGGTGAACCCGGCCCAGGCCGGGCCCGCCGCGGCGGCCGCACCGCAAGCCGCCGACGTGGTGCCCTGCGGGGTGCAGGCCGGTGGCCTGATCGGCGACCGATGGCAGGGGCTCAACGCGGGCGGCGGCCCGCTCGGTTGCCCGACCGCTCCTGAAGAGGCGGTGCCGAACAGCAACGCCCGCCGTCAGCCGTACGAGCACGGCGAGATCGTCTATTCGCCGAGCCAGGGCGCGAAAATGGTCGTCTCGGCTTACCTCGAACGCAACGAGGCGGTCATCGACTGGGGCTCCACCGAGGGCCACACCTACAGCTTCTTCATGATCGGCTGGAAGCACAACGGCCTGACCAGGGTCGAAGCCGCCGCGCCCGCACCAGCGGACCACGGCACCTTCAGCATGCCGCTGACCAGGGGGCCCGGCCGCTACGAGTTCCAGGTGCTCGGCTGCGACGGCGTGCCCAACCCGCAGAACGGCCAGCCTCAGCCGACCTGCCGCGACGGGTACACCTTCCCGGTGGCGCTCACCGTGCCGGACTTGTCCGCCCAGCCCTCGGACTGCACGGGCCCAGCGGTGGACGGCCTGATCGGGCAGCGGTGGCGTGAGCTGGGCGCCGGCGCCGGGAAACTCGGCTGCCCGACCTCGCCGCAGGTCGGCGAGCCGCTCGGCAGGCGGCAGTACTTCCAGCACGGTTCGCTCGTGTTCTCGCCCAGGCAGGGCACCAACATGGTGGTCGCGGTCTATTCGATCAACAACCAGGTGTTCGTCGAATGGGGACCGACCGATCCGTTCTTCTACGACAAGTTCATCGTGCGCTGGAACGTCGACGGCAAACACGAAGAGGCTTGGCAGCGCGATATCTATCCGTACAAGGAGAGGCGCCGCGAAGGGTTCACCCGGTTCTGGGCGCCCAACGGCCATGTCGAGGTCATCGTCGAAGGCTGTGACGGCGACTGCAAGCAGGGCTGGACGCTGACCGCGACGACCGAGGTCTTCTACACGGGCGGCACCGACGTCCGCGACGTCTCGGCGACCGACCCGGCACGCGCGCTGGACAACCTGGATGTGCGGCGCTCGCGCGCGGCCGAGCACCAGGCCTGCCAGAATCCGCTGGACATCTCGTCGAGGAAAGCGGGTGAGGGCGAGATCACCGGCGTCGCCGCGCATCTGGAGACCGTGCGGCGGCAGGGCACGGACTTCCGCTGCCCGGGGCAGGCGTCGAGCGTGGAACTCGCCAACCGGCTCCTCCGCCAGGCGACGACCTATCCGACCGGCTCGACGTTCGACGACGTGTTCATCTGCGAGCATCGGTACGGCGACTACGACATGTTCCTCAAAGGACTGATGGTGGTCATGTACCGCTACGGGGATCTGCTGTATCCCCTGAGCAAACAACACGCCCGCAATTACCTGTTCTCCGAAACCGGTCCGCATTCGACCGACGACGAGCATATCGAGGCGTGCAATCTCGACGTTTCCGAGACCGAGAACCACCGGCTCATGATCGAGACGTCCAAGTACCTGTCGAACCAGCTGCTGTGGGACGTCAACCACAACAACACCTACGACAACGCGGCCAACGGGCTGCGGGACTATCTGCTCCCGCATATCCAGAAATTCGCGCAGTACGATTTCATGGAGTACAACTCCAGGCCGTACAGCAGGCTGGCCGCACACGCGCTGATGAACCTTTACGACTACGCGCGTGACCAGAAGATCAGGGTCGCCGCGCAGATCGTGCTCGACTACCTCACCACGAAGTTCGGCCTGTCGAGCAACGACCTGCGGCGGGCGGGGCCGTTCCGGCGGCAGAAGGAACGCGAAGACGAGGAGATCCACACCTACTACGGCGGCGATTCCGATCCGATGACCGGGATGTTCCTGCTGTGGACCGGGTTCACCCCGAACACCGGCGGCTTCATCCCGGACAGCTTCACCGGCGAGGCGAACATCGCCACGTTCAGCTCGTATCTGCCACCCCGCGCGGCGATCTGGCGCGCGATGGACAAATCGGAGCCCTACCAGCAGACCTTCTACCACGGCAACCGGCCGAAGATGTCCTACTCACCCGACAATCCCGACCCCGCCGTGGAGATCTACTCCAGTTCCCCCTCGTTCCTGCTCACCGCCGGTGGCGTGTGGACGAACAGCGGCTACGGCTACGACGTGCGCCGCAGCTACAAACTGGTCGGCTCGGCACAGTCGACCACGCTCATGCCGACGAAGAACATCGCAGGCCACGGCGAGGTGAAGTTCGAGGACCTGATCCGGTTCCGCGGCCGGTCCGACGACCGTAGCCGCTACAACATCTGCGTGTCCGGCGGTTTCGCGTGCGGGTACGGGTTCGCGATGCCGGATGTGCTGAACACCTGCGCCGACCACGTGGTGAACGGCAACTGGGACATCCTCAACCTGGACACCGAGAAGTGCGGCAAGCTCGGCATGTACGTCGCCACGCAGATCGTGGACACGAAAACCCAGGAGTTCGGCAAGACCGGCCTGTTCTACGCGATGGAATCATCCAAAATGGACTTCGGCAAGTTCAGCACGGACACCTTGCAGCTGAACGCGAACCCGCAGGCAGGCACCTTCCGCAGTCCGGACGGTCACACGTTCGTCTTCAACTACGGCAAAGAAGACGACAAGTACGCCGCGCAGGTCACCTCGGTGGACGGCGGCACCCAGCCGCACTGGTCGGCCACCGGGCTGGCGCAGGGACCCACCCTGCGCAGCAACGGCCACGACGGCTACATCGAGATCAAGTACCCGAAGTGCGACGCGACCACGGTGCTCGACTACCGCGACGCGGCCAACCCTTCGATCACCACCCAGTGGGGTACCTGCCACTGAGTACACAAAGCCCGAATGTGGCTTTCGTCAGATGCGATCTGACGAAAGCCACATTCGGGCTTGTGCGAGCAGGCCGGGCCCACCCGCGGTGTGCTCACGGCGAGGCCTGGCTGAGCAGATCGTCGACCAGCGTGGCGAGTGGCTGGCTCCGCGCGGCCGACACGACCGCGTCGGCCGCCGCGCCGAGCGCCCCGTGCGCGGCCGCCAGCGTGTTTTCGCGGCGCTCCTGCCGGTCCGGGCCGAAGGACGGCGTACCGAACCGCTCGCGCGCGCGGGCCGTGATCGTCAGCATCCGCAAAGCGGTTTCGGGGTTGTCCTCGGCGAGTTCGAGTGACGCGAGGCCTTCGAGCACCTCGACCTCGCCGAGTGTCAGGTCGAGATCGCGGAACATCGCCAGGCTGTCCATGAAGAGCGAGCGCGCCTGACCCAAGTCACCTTGCGAGAGGTGGGCTACCGCGAGGTTGTTCACCGTCGACGCCTCGCCGCCCCGTTCACCGGCGGCCCGGAAACCTTCGAGCGCCTGGCGGAACATCGCGACCGCCTCCTCGTGCCTGCCGAGCGCGTCCAGCGCCTGCGCCCACGGGTTCAGCACGCTGATCAGCAGCAGCTCGGCGTCGGCCGCCACCGCGATCGCACGGCATTCCTCGGCGAGTTCCAGTACGCGGGCGAATTCGCGTGTTTCGAGCAGGACGTAGCAGAGTCCGGCCAGCGCGCCGATGGTGCCCATGACGTCGTCGAGTTCCCGGTACGCGGCGAGTGTCCGCTCGGCCAGGTCCAGCGCGCGCGGGACATCGCCGGTGGACATCGCGAGCGCGGTCTCGGCGTGCATCGCCCGTGCGTGCAGCTCCGGCGGAAGCTCGGTGCCGCCGTCCATCGCCCGGCGCAGCCAGCCGTACGCCTCCGGGGCGAGACCTTGCGGCCAGCAGAACCACCAGAGCGCGGTGACGATCCTGACCACCGCGCCCGCGTCGTCACCATCGCCGAGGCACCAGTGCACGGCCGCGCGGAGGTTGTCGAGCTCGGCCAGCAGCCGGTGGACCACGGCGGGATCGTTTCCGGACGGGACCGAGGTTTCGGCCAGTTCGACGCACCAGTCCGTGTGCCTGCGCCGGGCGTCGGCGGTCTCGCCGGACTCGGCGAGCCGGTCCGTGGCGTAGTCTCGGACGAGTTCCAGCAGGTGGTAGCGGGTGCGGTCGGCGCCTGGCACGGCGGTGAGCAGCGAGCGGTCCGCCAGCCGGAGCAGGACATCCTGCGGGACATCGGCCACACGTTCGGCCGCCGGCGCCTCGAAACCACCGGCGAACACGGCGAGCCTGCGGAACGCGGTCCGCTCGTCGCCGGTGAGCAGACGGTGGCTGCTCTCGATCGCGGCACGCATGCTGCGATGCCGTTCAGGTGTGGTGCGGGCGCGGTGGTCGGTCAGATCGAGCCGCTTTTCAAGGTTCTCGACCACTTCGCCGAGCGAGAGTGCACGCAGTTGCGCGGCCGCGAGCTCGATGGCGAGCGGCAGGCCGTCCAGATCCCGGCACAGCCTGCCCGCGATCGCCAGCTCCTGGTGCCGCACGGTGAATCCCGGCCGCGCGCTCGCACCGCGTGCCGCCAGCAGCCGTACCGCCTCCGACCGAGAGATCGTCGCGGCGTCGTCGTCTTCCGACGGCACGGAAAGCCCGCAGAGCGGCCAGACCTGTTCACCCGGCACGCCGAGCGGCTCCCGGCTGGTGGCGATGATCCGCAGCCCGGCGCAGTGGCTCAGCAGGTCACCGGCCACCGTGGCGCAGCCGTCGACAAGGTGCTCGCAGTTGTCCAGCACCAGCAGGCAACGGCCGCGTTTGAGCCGGTTCACCAGCTGAGCGGACGGCAGCTCCAGCGCGGCGGCGATCCGGTCGGCGACCGCCCCGCCGTCGGTTTCGGCGGCCAGCCACACGACGTACACGCCGTCGGGATGGTCCGGCACGGCGTCGCCGGCGAGTTCCAGCGCCAGCCGGGTCTTGCCCGCTCCGCCGGTGCCGGTGATGGTCAGCAGCCTGGTGACGCCCAGCCGTGCGATGAGCTCGTCCAGCTCCCGGCGGCGGCCGACGAACCGGCTGGGCGGCGCCGGGATGGCCGACGGCGGATCGAGCGCCGGGTCACGGCGGCGGACGGCCTTGGCCAATGCCGCGGTCTCGTCAGCGGGCTCTTCACCCAGCTCGGCGTCAAGACGTTCGCACAGCTCGCGGTAGGCGTCGCGCGCTTCGGCGTGCCTGCCGTCGCGGTAGAGCGCGAGCAGCCGCAGCCGCGCGAGCCGTTCACGCAGCGGGTGCGCGACGACCAAGCCTGCCAGCTCGGCGAGCACCGACCGGTGCCTGCCCAGTGCGAGCTCCGCTTCGATCCGGTCTTCCGTGGCCGCGAGCCGCAACTCGGTCAGCGCGACACGCGCGGCTTCGACGTCGGCCCCGGAGCCGACGTCGCCGTACGGGTCTCCTCGCCACATCGCCAGCGCGTCGGCGAATTCGGTCACCGCACGCGCCGGATGCGTGGCGAGTTGCGCGCGGGCGCTGTCGACGGCGGCGACGAACTGGTCGGCATCGGTTTCGGCGTTCAGCCGGTAGCCGCTCCCGACGGTGACCAGCTGCGCTCCGACCACCTTGCGCAGCGCCGAAATGTGCACGTGCAGTGCGGTGCCCGCGGTGGCGGGCGGTTCGTCGCCCCAGACCTGGGCGATCAGGTGCTCGGCGGACACCGTGTGGCCGGCGTGCGCCAGAAGCACACCCAGCACCGCGAGCGGCTTCGGTCCGCCGGCATGACGTGGCTCGCCGTCGGCGTCGACCAGCTCCACCGGCCCGAGCACGCGAAACCTCAAGGCGCTCCCCCCCCTTTAACCCGATCTTTAGCGACCGATGTCAATCTCCCGCGTTCAGGGGACGCTGCGCAAGAAAAGAGGCGGGATATGGGGGCGACCGTGGTGCTGGCTGACGATGACGAGGGGACCCGCGACGACCTTCGCGACCTGCTGGCAGGCGCGGAGGACATCACGGTGGTCGCCGAGGCCGGCACCACTGCCGACACCGAGCGCCTGCTCACCCGTCACCGGCCTGACGTGCTGCTCGTCGACCCGCGCATGTGCGGGCCCGCCGGGCTTTTCGCGCTGGCGAAGACCGCGGGAGCGACAGCGATACTGGTGTTCACCACGCTCGACGACGACGGCTCCCTGGTAACCGCGATGCGCGCGGGCGCGCGTGGCTATCTCCGCAAGAACGCGTCAGGTGAGCAGCTGCGGCGGATGATCCGAGGGCTGGCGGCAGGCCAGGCGCTCTTCGACGCGCATGTCGCCTGCCGGGTGACCACGCTTCTCTGCGGGGACCGGCGACCGACGGCGCACCAGCTCACCACCCGGCAACGAGAGGTGTTCGACCTCGTCGTACTGGGAATCCCGGACTCAGCCATCGCGCGCCGGCTGCGGCTGTCGCCGAAAACGGTACGCAACCACGTTTCGGCGATCCTCACGCAGCTGAACGCGACGAGCCGGGCGTACGCCATCGAGCGTTACGTCAAGGACTCCGTCACAACGTAGGCCGCTGGGCACCGTCTGGGCAGGATCTGGGCACGGTGGCGTCCATCCTCCGACCGGCAAAGAAGCCGAACAGGGAGGAAAGCCAATGAGGCGTTTCTTGACGAGCGTGGCCATCGCGGGCGCCGTCGCCGCGGCCGCGGTCACCGCGCCGGCGACGGCGTCGGCCAGCACCGGATCCGAGGAGGGGGCCGCCGCCATCGCGGCGAGCCAATTCGATTGCGGCTGGCTCATGTGCAGTTACGTGTTCACCAGGGGCACCACCAAACTCATCGCCGAGGGCGGGTCCGCGGGCAAGCTCTGCAAGGTGGTCCCGACGCCCGGCAACGTCGCCTGCAGGATCGCGTGGGGCAGCCTGGTGCTCACCTCGAAGAAAGCCAAGAGCGAGAACAAGTGCACGAAGATCACCTGGACCAAGACCGGGCCGCCCGCCTGGACCTGGTACCCGTCCATCGACGGCGGCTCCCGCTGTAAGTGACGCCACCCCGCGTGGGTGTTCCGGCCGGAACACCCACGCGGCGGTATCGGCCCCCGGCTTTCCGCGCTGGGAAATCCGGTACGGAGCCTGGCGAACCGCACGCGTACTGACCGAGAATCCGGAGGCGGCCGGTCGGCCGGCGGAGGTGGCGTTCGTAGCGCGCGATCACGGCGTTCCGCGATCTGGCAGGCAAGCCGTTGCGGTACCGTGGGCGCCAGAGTCGCCAGAATGAGGTCGCCGAACAGCGTCAGGCCTTACAACGGCCAAACCACCGGTTTCCTTCCACCGGGCCTTCCCGATCCGGGGCCTGGCGAAGCTGAAAAGCCCTCCATCACGTCACCCTCTGCTCCACCGCATCGGCCACATCACCCAAGCAGCCCTCGTCCTCACCCACTACGAACGCCAAAGCCCCTACAGGGAAAACCTCATTGGGATTTTTCAGTAGCGGGCGGGACTTGCCTGCCTGGGGAGTATGAGGGGCTCCGAAACCCATCCCCGGGATTCAAGGCTTGACTGGACTTTCTCCTGCTGGCGTGGGAGGTCGCTCTCGGCTGTGGTGCTTGCTGTGGGGTTTGGGTTCCGTTGGGTTGGATCCAGGGCGGTCCCGTATGAACATTTCCGCTGCCTGGGCCGGATTTCGTGGTGGGTCGCCGCGGAAATATCCATACGGACCGGGGCACGCTGCCCACAATCCATTGTGACTCACCGAAAACCCACGCTGGACTTGATGCCCGCCCTGGCGGCGGGTCGGGCTGCCCCGAGAAAGTCAAAAACTTTCTACGTGTCCAGTGGCATAGGACTCTAGATGCAGATAAGATGGAGTCATGGTCAGCACCGAATACCCTTCCGTCGCAGCACCGCCCGAGTGGTGGCGCTGCGAGAAGGACGCGCTGCTCATGAACTACGTCGCGCGCGAACGGGAGAAGCGCCGTCTGGAGGCGGAGCAGGGCCAGATCCTGGCGGAGATCGAATCCCGTGGTGTGAAGGACGTAACCGGATACGCGGTGTTGTCGCAGGCACTGGTCGACTGGGTACAGATCAAACCCGGCGAAGCCAAAGCCCGCGTCGATCGCGCCCGCGCACTCAACCCACGCCAAGACGGCGGCGCGCGGATCCCCGCACTGGCACCCTATGCCGCGGCCGCGGCGCTGGACGGTGACCTGGGGGCGGCGCAGCTGGATCCGATCATCGCCGGACTCGCCGCACTACCCGCCTGGGTATCGGCCGAGGAACGGGAAACCGGGGAGCAGATCCTGGTCGATCTCGCCCGTACCGCCGGGCCACGCCAGATCACCCAGGCCGCCGCGAATCTGCGGGACCGGCTCGACCCGGACGGGCGTGAACCGAAAGATCCCGATCCGGCCGCGCCGCGGCATGAGCTTGGGTTCATCACCCACCGCGACGGCACCCACGGCATCAAAATCACAACCGACGCCGAAACCATCGCCCGCCTGAAAGCCACCCTGGACCCACTCGCGAAACCGCGCCCCGCCACCGAAGAGGAAGGCCGCGACACCCGATCACAATGGGAACGCCTCGGCGACGCGTTCGCGGAGTTCGTCAGTATCGGCATGACCAACCCCAAGATCCCCACCCAAGCCGGGGACAGCGTGCACGTCGTGGTCACCATCGGGCTCGAGGAACTCAAGACGGGGATCGGGCGCGCCTGTCTCGACCTTGTCGGCGATATCAGCGCTACCGAGGCCCGGATTCTCGCCTGTGACTGCAAAATCATCCCCGTCACCTTGAACGCCAAAGGTGCACCGCTGGATGTCGGCCGCACCCAACGCCTCGCCACCCCAGCACAACGCCTCGCACTCGCCATCCGCGACGGCGGCTGCGCCTTCCCCGGATGCGACGCACCACCCCAACGCTGCACCGCACACCACATCGTCTTTTGGGCACACCATGGGGAAACGCAGATCGATAATCTCGTGCTGCTCTGCGGACGACACCACCGGCTCATCCACTCCAGCGACTGGGAGGTCCGGATCGCCGCCGACGGCTACCCGGAATTCATCCCACCGGAGTTCATCGACCCCGCACGCGCCCCTCGCCGCAACACCCTGCACACCAGCCGAACCTGACACCGCCGCCACCACGCGACCGCCACCGAGGCAGCCCGACCCACCACCCAGGCAGGCACCATACCCCCGCCCGGGGACTTCAGTGAGCCGAAGCCTGATTGTGCCCAGCGTGAACCGCCCCGGGTTCGGTAGAGACTCGTTGTTGGGGTCAGGCGACCAGGCTGATCAGGTCGCCTGACTTGTACAGGGTCTCGAACTCGACGGG